>NZ_CAXBOC010000507.1:0-3866 GCF_963976465.1 uncultured Cyclobacterium sp.
CCTTTGATAGAAACGGCCAACGGTTTATCCGTTACAGAGAATAATTTTTTCAAAATGAACGTGTTTGCTAATATAGATTTTACTGACTATCTGAGTTTAAAAACCAACTTAACTTCTCAATATAACAGTAATTTGGTAGATAGACATAATGACTTAGTTTACGGATATACTCATACCGGAGTGGAAGGCAAAAACCTGGATTACCTTACTATTTTAGAAGCCAGTAGAAGTAATGTGCAGAGTAACTATAATACCTTGTATTCCACTTTAAATTTCAACAAAACATTTAATGAAAAACATAATGTTTCTGCGATTGCAGGTATTCAAATTGAAAGTACTGTTATAAAAAATGTATATGGCAGAAGGTCTAGTCCCCCTAAGGAGGGTTTAATTCAAATAGATGCCGGTACTGCAGGGTTCCAAGCGAATGGAAATATGAGTGAGCTTAAAATGATGTCTTACTTCGGACGTGTGAATTATGCTTTATCAGACAAATACTTATTTGAAATGAACCTCAGGGCAGATGGTAGTTCAAGGTTTAAAGAAGACTATCGTTGGGGTGTTTTCCCTGCATTTTCAGCCGGTTGGAGATTGGGAGAGGAAGAGTTTATGAAAAGTCAAAATTTGATATCAGACCTGAAAGTTCGAGCCTCTTGGGGTAAATTAGGCAATCAAAATATAAATTCTTATTGGCCATATTTGGCTGTAGTCAACCAAACAAACGGACTAAGTTATAACTTTTCAGGAAGCTTTGCGCCCGGCGCAGGCATTACGGCTCTTGTTGATGAAAGCATCGGATGGGAAACTTCGGTAACTACTGATTTGGGATTAGAATTTGGTTTATTAAACAATCAGATTTTTGTTGAAGCAGACTATTTTAGAAAAACCACCAACGACATCATTGTACAATTACCTATTCCCGCCATTTTTGGGGGGGTAAGTGCGCCATTTGAAAATGTAGGGGAGATGACCAACAATGGTTTTGAATTCAATATAAATTATTCGAAGTTGGCTACAGACAGGGACGAACTGGGGTATAACCTTGGAGTGAATATGACTTATATAGTCAATCAGGTAACCAAGTTTAGAGAAAATTCACCCGACCAATTGTATCTAATTCGTGAGGGATTTTCTTATCGGGAGCTTTATGGATACAAAGCCATAGGTATCTATCAATCGGATCAGGAAGCTTCCGAACATATGAATGCAAATGGCTATATTCCTCAAGCTGGTGAATTGAAATATGAAGATGTTAACAATGACGGCCGTTTGGGTTTTGAGGACAAAATGGCTTTGGGGAACACCATCCCTAAGTATACTTTTGGGCTTACACCCAGTTTAAATTTTAAAGGTTTTGATTTGAGCGTTTTGGTTATGGGTATCGCGGGGGCTAGTGTTTATACACAAAATGCCTGGACCCAACCATTGGGTATTTCAGGAGGAACCATCACAGAAAAATGGAGAGATGCCTGGACTCCAGACAATCCAAGTACGACCGTACCGAGAATATCAATAAGTGATACCTGGAGAAGTGAAGCATCTTCCTATTGGGTGAGTGATATTTCTTTTATAAAACTCAGAAATGTTCAATTGGGTTATACTTTTCCTGCCTCCATCACCGAGAGACTTGGTGTCCAAAAACTTTACCTATATGGTAATGCACAAAATTTGGGTTCCATAGTGTCCAAAGACTATGAGGGATTTGATCCGGAAAGAAACACATTTAATTCAGGAGATAATTATTATCCCCTTCCTAGAATCCTTTCTCTTGGTGTTAATATTAATCTGTAAACCTTATGAAAACGATGAAAATATTTAAAATTAATTTCGTATTAGTGGCGATGCTCCTTGGTACCGCCTGTGGAGATGATTTTCTGGAAGTGTATCCAACCGACAGGATTACAACTGTTTCTTTTTGGCAAAATGAAAGTGATGTTAAATTGGCTTTGAATGGAATTTATAGTGTGCTTAAACACCGGGGGGTATATGGTTCAGGACCAACTTTTGACGCCATCACCCCTTACGCTTATCAATGGGCTCACTGGAATGGTATGGAAAAGCAAATTGGAAACGGATCCATTACAGCCAGTACTTCAGGAGGTTTGTTAAATGAGCGGTGGACCATGTGTTACCGTATAATAAATTTCTCAAACGACTTTATATCCAATATAGAAAATGTGGAACTTGCTGCTGATGTGAAAGCTACTTACTTAGGAGAAGTACGTTTTATCAGAGGACTTGCCTATGCCTTATTGGCAGAAACTTATGGTGGTGTACCTATTATTTTGACAAAATTAAGCACGGAAGAAATAACTTCATTAAGTAGAAATACATTAGAAGAAACCTGGGCTCAGGCTATTTCGGATTATGATTTTGCAGTACAAAATTTAGCCCCTGTCAGTTATGAGTTAGGAAGGGCTACCAAAGGTGCCGCATTAGGGATGAAAATGAGAGCATACCTATACCAAAACAAATACGCCGAAGTTTTGCAGGTTATAGAACAAATAGATGCGCTTGAAATGTATGATCTCTTTCCAAGCTATGAAGGCTTGTTCAAGTTGGATAATGAAAACAATGAAGAGGTACTTTTTGATATACAATACATTGCTGGGGAGCAAGGACAAGGTAATTTCTTTGCTTGGTTGGCGCTTCCGGGTGGTGTTGCGGCAGCAGGTGCCAGTGATCCAGCTCCTACTCAACATATTATTGACGAATATGAAATGATTGATGGATCTGCAGTGGATCCAAATAATGAATTTGAGGGCAGAGATCCCAGATTAGATTTTTCTATTCTTAGACCAGGCGCCACCTTTGAAGGTAAATTGTACCCCTCTGAAGTACCTAATCACACCGGACAGAGAGTGGGTTTTGGGTTGCGTAAAAATGTAGGTGAGGGGATAGCTTTACTTACTCCGAGGGTATCTCCTTTAAATTTTATAGTTTTGAGATATGCCGATGTCCTGTTGGCTAAAGCCGAAGCCCTAATTGAAACCAATCAAAATATTCCTGAAGCAATAAGTATTATCAATCGAATAAGAACTGAACGGACAGATGTTAAAATAACCTCATTGTCCACTGGACTTTCTCAAGAAGAAGCAAGAGAAAAACTAAGGCATGAAAAGGTAGTTGAATTTTTTGGTGAAGGCATTTTGTGGGCGGATATAAAGCGGTGGAAGATAGGTCAAGATATTTATCCGGTGGATATTAAAGCCGCAGATGGAGGGTTGATAGAAGTTAAGTTTCCGAATGGTTATGAAGACCGGCATAACCTATTGCCGATCCCGGACAATGAAATTGCTTTCAATAATAATTTAGAACAAAACCCTGGCTGGTAATTGCTTATTTAAAAAAATGTTAATCGTAAAATAGTAAATTAAAACTGGCTCACTTGAATTTTGTCATGACCAAAGAGTATTTGGATTGTCCTTACAAATACAAATATTTCAGGTCATGACATTTTCATTAATTTTTATAAAGGCAATTCGTATATTGTAATGTAAAATTTTGTGAATGGCGTATAAGATGAACAAAGGCCTTATATTAAAAATTGCTTTTTTTGTGACGATTGCTCTGGTAATTATTTGGGTGGTCTCATTCAATAAATCCATTGAATTTCCTAAAGAAGTCGAGGCCACATTACCTGAAAAGGTAAATTTTAACTTGCATATTAAACCTATTTTATCTGACCGATGCTTTGCTTGTCATGGTCCTGATGTGAACAAAAGAGAAGCTAATTTGAGGTTGGATGTGGAGTCTGAAGCCTTGGCTTTGATTGGGGAAAATAAAGATCATTATGCGATCGTACCGGGAAATCCTTTGAGAAGTGCTGTTTATGAGCGTATGGTTACTGAAGAGACAGATCTTAG
>NZ_CAXBOC010000508.1:0-3859 GCF_963976465.1 uncultured Cyclobacterium sp.
TTACTTCGTCTTTTAGGACTTCCTTGGCTTTCTCAAGAGGAAATTCTTCTCTTGTCACTACGTTTTCTTCAACTGTACCGAACTTCAGTTTCATAACTATAAATTAAAATTGATTTTAAATTGGTATTATAAATATTTATCAATACTCACCATTGGCTTGGCCACGGCTACTCTGCCGGACCTAACAAATTCCAGAACATTAAATTCTTTTAAAACTTCCAGCAAATCCTGGGTATCTTCTTTATGGCCTGTCATTTCTATGACCACAAAATCCTTCTCGGCTGAAATAATCTTCGCATTGTACTGACGAATAACTTTCTCCAAACCTGGATCTATACTGTCAATTGGAATTTTGTACAAGGCAATCTCTTGAAAAACCATTTCATCATCCACGTAATAAAAGGCTTTGATTACATCAATGATTTTCTCGATTTGCCTTGACAACTGAATCACTTGTTCTTCAGTTGTATTCACCTCAATGGTGATCCTATAGATCCCCTCTTCTCTACTTTCTGAGGCAGTAAAACCATCAATATTGATTCCCCTACGGGTAAATATTAAAGTAATTCTACTGAGTATTCCTATGAAATTTTCTGTAAATACAGAAATCGTGTATCTTCTTTTCATCTGGTTATTTAAGTCTAACTTCTTCAACAGAACTACCAGTGGCAATCATGGGGAAAACATTGTCCTCTTTTTCTACTTTCACCTCAAGGAAATAAGGTCCATCATGTACAAACATCTCAGCTACTGCCTGACGTAAATCAGCTCTTTCATCTACTATCTGAACCTTGAAATTATACGCTTCCGCAATTTTAATAAAATCAGGGTTGTCTAGTTCTGTAAAAGAGTAACGTTTGTCAAAAAACAACTGCTGCCACTGCCTTACCATACCCAGGAAATTATTGTTAAGTAAAACAACTTTTACTGGAGCTTTGGTTTGCATAATGGCCCCAAGCTCTTGAATGGTCATCTGAATGCCTCCATCTCCCACTACGCAGATTACTTCTTTGCTGTAATCATGGAGCTGAGCTCCCAAAGCGGCAGGAAGAGAGAATCCCATAGTGCCTAGGCCCCCGCTGGTAACCTGTGTTCTGGAGGTCTTGTATTCAAAATACCTCCATGCCACCATTTGATGCTGACCTACATCAGTAACCAAAATAGCATCGTCAGCCTTAAACTCATTGATATGTCGAATCACCTCACCCATGGTCAAACCATTCTTGGTAGGAGACAAGTCATTGCCCACAACCACTCTTTTTTCCTCAGCTTCAAGCGCTCTGAATTGCTTGAACCATTCGGGATGCTCTTTCTTTTCTACCTTCTCAACAAGCTTTTCTAAACTGACTTTACAATCACCTAAAACAGGTACATCGGCTTTAACAATTTTGTTAATTTCTGCAGGGTCCAATTCAAGATGAATAACCTTGGCTTGTTTGGCATAACGCTTTACATCTCCCGTTACCCGGTCGTCAAACCGCATCCCCACACTTATCAAGACATCACATTTGTTGGTGAGCATATTCGGCGCATAATTGCCATGCATGCCCAATTTACCTACGTAGTTTGGATGATCCTCTGACAAAGCTCCTGTTCCCAACAAAGTACAAGCAGCAGGAATCCCTGTCTTATCCAAAAATGCTTTTAACTGACTTTCGGCTTTACCCAATATTACCCCCTGACCATACAATAGATAAGGTCTTTTGGCATTATTGATAAGTTCAGCTGCTGCATCAATCACACTGTCTTCCACCTTAGGGTAAGGTCGGTAAGAGCGGATATTAAGACAAGGAACATAATTGTAATCTCCCAAGGCTAACTGAGCATCCTTTGTTATGTCTATCAATACCGGCCCAGGTCTTCCGGACCTGGCAATATGAAAGCCTTTGGCAATGGCTGGAGCGATATCCTCCACCCTTCTAACTTGTATATTCCATTTGGTGGCAGGCATTGAAATCCCTACCACATCTGTTTCTTGAAAAGCATCTGTTCCCAGAAGTGGTGACAACACCTGTCCTGTAATACAGACCAGAGGTGTACTGTCAATTAAGGCATCAGCCATGCCTGTTATTAAATTGGTTGCTCCCGGACCGGAAGTGGCCATACAAACCCCTACTTTACCGGAAACTCTGGCATATCCCTGGGCTGCATGAATTGCGCCTTGTTCGTGTCGGGTGAGGATATGCTGGATCTGATCCATATAATCATAGAGTGCATCATACACCGGCATGATAGCCCCTCCCGGGTAGCCAAAAATAAATTTGGCATTTTCTGCTACCAGGGATTTGATTACAATTTCTGCCCCTCTTATCTGTGAATCATTCATAGTCGTTAATCTTTATCCGTAACGCATCCTTCAGATGCCGTAGAAACTAACTGAGAATATTTTTTTAATGTTCCATTTAAATGGCTTAAGTCTTTATTTACCCAAGTTTTCTTTCGCTCTGCAAAAGTTTCTTCAGATACATCACAAGAGATTTCAAGTGTCTCTCCGTTAATGGTAACCATATCGCCATTCTGTAAAAGTCCTATTGGACCACCTGTATATGCTTCCGGCGTTACATGACCAACAACAAAGCCATGTGTACCTCCTGAAAATCTTCCATCTGTAATCAATGCTACATCAGCTCCCAAACCTGCTCCAATGATGATAGATGTAGGCTTAAGCATCTCAGGCATTCCCGGTCCACCTTTTGGACCTACAAACCTGATGACGACTACATCACCTTTTTGAACTTCCATGTTTTTCATGGCATCATTGGCCTCCTGTTCTGAGTTGTAAACCTTTGCAGGTCCTGTAAAAGAGACGCCTTCTTTACCTGATATCTTGGCCACAGAACCTTCAGGAGCAAGGTTGCCTGACAAGATACAAAGGTGCCCTGTTTCTTTCACAGGTGAATCTATTGGGTTGATTACACTTCCTTTCGCTACTTTAATAGGCGCAATATCAGCCAAATTTTCTGCAATGGTTTTGCCTGTAACTGTCATGCAATCTCCATGTAGCAAGCCATTGTCTAGCAGGTAACGCATAAAGGCCGGCAAACCTCCCTGATCGTGCAAGTCCTCCATCATGTATTTACCACTAGGTTTAAAATCACCTAATACAGGAGTAGTGGCATTTATTTTCTTAAAATCTTCCAAGCCAAAGTCAATCTCAGCAGTTCGGGCAATGGCCAACAAGTGCAATACGGCGTTGGTACTTCCTGCAAGTGCTACAACCACCCTTACGGCGTTTTCTAAACTTTTCTTGGTAACAATATCTTTTGGCTTCAAGTCCATGGCCAATAAATTGGCAATGAATTCACCTGCGGCTTCACACTCTGCTGCTTTCTCTTGGGAATTGGCAGGATTAGACGCACTGTAAGGAAGTGAAAGCCCCATGGCTTCTATGGCAGAAGACATGGTATTGGCGGTATACATTCCCCCACAAGCACCTGCTCCGGGACATGCATTTTTGATTACGCCTGTATAATCTTCATCAGATATTTCATTTTTGATTTTCTTGCCATAGGCCTCAAAAGCCGAAACAATATTCAATTTCTCACCTTTATATTTCCCGGACCTGATGGTGCCACCATAAACCATGATAGAAGGCCTGTTTACCCTTAGCATGCCCATAACTGCACCCGGCATGTTTTTATCGCAACCAGCTACCGTAATTATCCCGTCAAATGAATGACCTAGAATAAATGACTCTACAGAATCAGCAATGATCTCTCTAGAAGGAAGACTATAACGCATTCCCGAAGTACCCATTGAAATACCATCACTAATCCCTATTGTATTGAAGACCAATCCAGTAAGTTTTGACTTTCTTGTAGAGGCCTTTATGGCTCTTGCAAAGTCATTAAGGTGCATG
>NZ_CAXBOC010000509.1:0-3851 GCF_963976465.1 uncultured Cyclobacterium sp.
GAGAAATTTTATTCCATCAATATTTTTAAATAGCTTGTCTTCACCTGCTTGTTCCAGGGTTTCTACACCCACTTGTTCCAAACCTTCCTTGTCCCCTTTCAGGTAAAGCTGCTTCATTTGCTTAACAAAGGATTTGTAGGGATTAGGTTTAGCGAAACCTAATTCTTCTACAAAAGCTTGCTTCATGATTTCCACATTCCGGTTTTCACAGAACACCAAAGGTACTACCAGCCAATAATTGGCAGTCCCTACCTGTCCGTCAGGTCTATGGTAACCATCAAAAGTTCTGTCTTTCCATTTGCTTACATCTGGTGCATCCCACTTAAAATCTTTGCGTTTTCCTGTATAGGTAGCCGTTTGATGGGCTAAGTTAGCGGTAGTAATGACTTCTCCCGACGCTATCGGAGATAAGGCCTTTCCTACAATAATCCCATACATATACACCTGCTCACCCTGATCCAGGTCGGAAATGGTGAATTTGTGTTTGGCAGAAACACTATTTTTTAATTTAATTTCATTGTTTTCAAATTGGATAATTTCTCCTTTTTTAAGGTCGGTTAAAGCAACCAAAACGTTGTCGTCAGGATGAATTCGTAAAACTTTATGCACCATTTCAATTATTTGATTATCTTGAGCAATCGATTGCACAATTTATAAATAAATTAAAAGAAAAGAGGCTCAGGGCTTCTTTTTTTTTAATTCCCCATTAATTTTGACAGTTAATTATTGGATTTTCAATTTTAATCCAGTTTGAAAAGTGTAGGGCACGGAAAGGTTGGTAATGACATGCATCGTAAACTTAGAAAAGTGCTTTTTGATAAAAAGGCTCGCTAAAACATTATTAGTCAGTGAATAGATAAATAGGTTGAAACGATTAACATTACCGTCTATATTATTAATAGGGAGATAATGTGCTTGAATTATTGTAATAAAAGTTAATTCACATAATTTTAAGAAGTAAAATAATAAAAACCCAAATAAGATTGCTATTCATATGCTGAAATCTAAAATGACAAATTTCCCAATCTACCTCAGTATGCTGTTCTTGGCGGCCCTACTGGTGAGCTGCTCAAAACCCGGAGGGGTTAGGGTATTAAAGCTCGGGCATGGATTGGATACCAGCCATCCTGTTCATGCGGCCATGCTCTATTTAGCAGAAAAAGCCGAAGAAAAATCCAATGGAAAAATGATTGTACAAGTTTATCCCAACCAACAATTAGGTACGGAAAGGGAACTTGTGGAGTTACTTCAAATAGGTAGCTTGGCCATGACAAAGGTATCTACTGCCGCTATGGAGGGATTTGCTCCTGAAATCAAAATATTGGGACAACCTTATTTATTCAAGGATGATGCCCAACAAGCTAGGGTATTGGAGGGTCCCATTGGGAAGCAGCTTTTGGCTGCCGGAGAGAAATACTGGTTGAAAGGCTTGTGTTTTTATGATGGTGGTAAACGAAGCTTTTATACCAAAGACAAACCGGTAATGGTTCCTCAAGACATAGAAGGATTGAAGATTAGGGTTATGGAAAGCCCTACTGCTGTAAATATGGTACAGAGTTTTGGTGGTTCTCCCACTCCCGTTTCCTTCGGTGAGCTTTATACGGCATTACAGCAAGGAATTGTGGATGGGGCAGAAAATAACCCGCCTAGCTTTGTAACTTCACGCCATTATGAAGTATGTAAATATTATTCATTAAATGAACATACGGCTATTCCCGATATGATGATTGTAAGTACCAAAGTTTGGGACCTGTTATCCGATGAGGAAAAAACATGGTTGCAAGAGGCTGCGGATGAATCGGCGGTTTACCAATACAAATTATGGGAGGAATCTGTTGCTGAGTCAATGAAGATTCTAGAGGAAGCCGGTGTGGAGGTTTTGTACCCAGACAAAGAGCCTTTTAGAAAAGAGGCAGAGAAGGTCTATGAATTGATGAAAGAATCGGATCCGGAAATGTATAAATTGGTACAAGAAATCAGAAAATATTAAGCGATGGTCAGTTTTAAATCAAAATTAGATAAAATTGTAGGGGTCATGCTTATGGTCATCATGGCTGTAATGGTGCTGAACGTAACCTGGCAGGTTTTTTCCAGGTATGTAATCCAATCTCCAAGTTCGTTTACAGATGAACTTTCAAGGTATTTATTGGTGTGGCTAGGCATGCTTGGTGCTGCTTACGTGGCCGGACAAGGCAATCACCTGGCGATCGATATACTGCCAACCAAACTTACAGGCGAAGCCAAAAGAAAATTATTGATGGTCATCAATGTGGTAATTATATTATTTGTAATTCCTGTGATGATCATGGGAGGGACCAACCTGGTTTATATAACTTTTATTTTGGAACAAAAATCCGCTACCCTTCAATTGCCATTGGCCTATGTATATATGATGATCCCTTTTTCAGGGTTATTGGTGCTTTTTTACCAACTGGTAGACCTTAAAATATTAATGAACCAAAAAGATTCCCAAAATAGCTAAACCATGGAAGAATATTTAAGCATACTTATACTGATTGTTAGTTTTATTATTCTGATGGGCATTGGGGTGCCCGTTGCTTGGGCCCTAGGCTTTTCAAGTTTTCTTACCCTTACGGTAACCATTGCCTCAGTTCCTTCTGCCACCACCATTGCCCAAAGAATGGGAGTGGGCTTGGATAGCTTTGCCCTACTTGCCATTCCGTTTTTTATTCTGGCAGGCGAAATAATGAACAAAGGAGGAATAGCCAATCGGCTCATTGATTTGGCCAAGGCCATGACAGGAAGACTTCCGGGTGGCTTATTGTACGTGAATGTAATCGCAGCTATGTTGTTTGGTGCCATTGCAGGATCTGCTGCTGCAGCTGCTTCTGCCATAGGTGGAATATTGGGCCCAAGAATGGAAAAAGAAGGTTATCCTAGAGAACTTGGTGCCTCAGTAAATATTACTGCCTCTACCACCGGTTTGATCATTCCTCCTTCCAATGTCCTAATCGTTTATTCTTTGGCTAGTGGAGGCGTTTCTATCGCCGCTTTATTTATCGCAGGTTATATCCCCGGCTTGTTAATAGGCATGTTTCTGATGATTACGGCAGCGATTTTTATCAAAAAGCACAAGCTTAAACCAGGTGAGCCCACTAGTATAAAAGAATTGGCTTCTAAGTTTTTAGCAGCGTTTCCAAGCTTAATGCTATTGGTAGTGGTGATTGGAGGGATCGTTATTGGTGTATTTACAGCTACAGAAGCCTCCGCAATTGCCGTTGTTTACACCTTGGTCTTGTCTTTTATTTATGGTGAAATAAAGTTAAAAAATCTTCCGGCCATCTTATTGAAAAGCTCAGAAACCACGGCCATAGTGATGTTACTTATCGCTACTTCAATGAGTATGTCTTGGGCAATGTCTAGCGAAAATATCCCTCAGTCAATAAGCTCAGCTTTATTGGCCTTAAGTGATAATAAGTTTGTAATATTAATAATGATTAATTTAATCTTACTCTTTGTTGGAACCTTTATGGACATGACTCCGGCAGTTTTGATCTTTACACCAATCTTTTTGCCTGCAGTGGTAACTTTGGGAATAGACCCTGTTCACTTTGGTATCATGATGGTGTTGAATTTATGTATTGGGGTTTGTACACCTCCAGTTGGTTCAGTATTATTTATAGGGGTAGGAGTGGCCAAAACAACCATCGCCAAAGTTTTCTTCCCCTTACTCCCCTTCTTTTTGGCCATGTTATTAGGGCTACTAATAATCACATTGGTGCCGGAGCTTACCCTTTGGTTGCCATCTGTGTTTGGTTTGTAAACATTTATTTCCATTAATATTTGGCTCCTCATCCATTTAGGTTGAGGAGTTTTTTTTTGCCCCTACC
>NZ_CAXBOC010000510.1:0-3840 GCF_963976465.1 uncultured Cyclobacterium sp.
TTTGGTGGGCCCTGACCCCTTTCATGTATTCAGAGCGGTGGTTGTACTGTTTGTGAATCAACCAGCGGGTGGCGGGAAATCCAAAAGCATGACTAAAAATTACGGCCATATTCTTTGTTCTCCTTTCACTGTCGACAAAGTCATGGGCATAAGCCTCAGAAAGGTTGTCGAAATTGGCGATAAAAACCAATCTTTTCCCTTTGTCTAGTTGCAACCAGCGGGCAGTATGGACGGTGGGGATATAGGTGAAGTAGGCCAGTAGACCCACCAATTTTAAACTTACAGCTAAGAAGGCCCGCCTGATCCAGCCTTTTTTCAAAGGAGCAATTACTGTCATTTCATTTATAACCGGATTGGTTTCCAAGGCAACGATCTTTCTTACTTCTTCATCTGACAGTTCTTTCCCCGGAATATGTGTTTTTTTTTCATTTTGCCGAAGCAGGACTAACATTCCCCCCATAAAAAGAAGAAACAATGGAAAAACCCAAGCCATTACTTTTACAAATAAGGCATCAACAAAAAAACTAAGGACAATACATACAATGGAGCATGCCATTACCAGGCCGAAAATGACAAGGGGAAGTAGCATCTGTATTTTGTTTTTTTGGGCATATGGAATACCGGCAACAGCCCAGCTGAGTTTGGGGTTATTCGCTATATAATACTCAATTTTCTGTTTTATTTTAGATGGTGGCAGTTGGGAAGCCTCGGGGTCTGTGTTCATTTGTTGGGCATATTCCCATACAGCAGCTTTAAGGTCTTTTTCCCTTTCCACATCTTCAGTGCTGATAAATTTAAAACCGCTATAAAAAGTGTTGGGCACAGATTTATCGTGCAGAAATGCTATCATTTCTGATTCCCCTGAATAGGTTATGGGAAACTCATCACTTTCGCCAAAAACCTGTTTTAACTTAGGTTCCAAAAATGCAACAAGCTCTTCAATATGTTGGTTTTTATCCCCAACATAGCTTGTCAATAGAATAATCCTGGCGGGAAGTTGTTCCTGTTCCTCGTAAACTTGTGGGGGCAAGGTTAACCAGCTGATAAAAAAGGTGCCGGGCAATGCCTTCTCAAATTGTTCCCTGTTGGTCTTTAGCTCCTTTCGAAACTGAAACAATTGGGCATTGACATCTGTCAATTTATCTTCATGTAGCGTGACGGTAACTGTAAGCCCTTTATGGATTGTAGACATAAACCTTATCATATTTGATACAATATAAAAAAATTTTATTTCTTTTTAATAAAGAAATGCCATAAAAAAATAAGGTTTTATTTGAATTTTATAGGAAAAAGAGGAAGGTTCAATTCCTTGTTGGAAGGATTACGATCGAGGATACAGTTAGTAAAATATCGGGCGATTGTTTTTAAAGCTCCTAGACTTCTTTTACCAATATAAATACCCTTAATAAATTAGGTTAACAGTGTTGTGGCTAGTTTATCAAAACCTTTGACTGCTAAGAAAGAAGGGTAGGGTTTCATGTTTTTTGACATGTATTTACCCGCTAAAATAAGGAAAAAATCACACTTTTTAATTGTGTTCAAATTATTGAATACCAAATTGATTGGCTTGGTAATTAAAATTTTGAGCGCCATACTAAAGGCCAAAGCCAATGGCTGGGTATTGATTCATAAGGAAAGAGGGGGCCAATATAAAGGCTTGGGAAGATGGATAGAATAATACCAACCTATTTTATTGATTAATTTTTTGTTTTCACTTTATACACTACAAAAATTCAAAAAAAATGAGTTTATTTATGTTTTCACGATAATAATAAGTAAAACCCAAAATGAAACATACTTTATATTTTCTTTCGCTCTTGTTATTTTTTGGATGTGCAAAGCCCGAAGAAGAATTACCTCTCCCCAATATATTATGGATCACTAGTGAAGACAACAGTCCCTTCGCCGGATGCTATGGAGATGAATTTGCTACCACTCCCAATATGGATGCCTTGGCAGCAGAGGGCTTTCTTTATACCCATGCCTATGCCAACGTGCCTGTTTGTGCCCCGGCCAGGAACACAATATTGACCGGGATTTATGCCATTTCGGGAGGGAATCAGCACATGAGGAGTTATTATGACAAATCTGATGTGGTAAAGTTTTATCCGCAAATGTTGCGGGAAGCAGGTTACTATACCAGCAATAATTCCAAAGAAGATTACAATATTAATCCGGAGCAAAATGTCAATATTTGGGATGACTCCAGTAAAAAGGCACATTATAAAAACAGGCCGGAAGGAAAGCCTTTTTTCGCGGTATTTAATTCCACCATTTCCCATGAGAGCTCCATCCATAAGTCGATTCCCAACGAGGAACTAAGGCACAGCCCTGAGGAGGTTCCTTTGCCACCTTACCATCCGGATACCCCGGAAATGCGACATGACTGGGCGCAATATTATGATAAGGTGGAGGACATGGATCAAAAAATCGGCGAAATTCTTCAAGAATTGGAAGAAAGTGGCGAAGCGGAGAATACCATTGTGTTTTATTATGGGGATCATGGTGGGGTGTTGGCAAGAAGTAAGCGTTACGTTTACGAAACAGGTACCCGGGTGCCTTTTATTGTGAGAATACCCGAAAAATACAAGCATTTGTTTCCAGCAGAAAAACCGGGAGATAAGGTAGATCGAATGATCAGTTTCGTGGATTTATTCCCTACACTGCTAAGCATTATCGGAACAGATATTCCTGACTACCTGCAGGGCAAAGCCTTTTTAGGTGAGAAGAAAACAGAAGATCCCGAGTACGTGTACATGTTTCGTGGGAGAATGGATGAGCGCTATGACATGAGTAGGGCAGTACGAGACCAGAAATTCAGGTACATTCGGAATTACATCCCCTACAGGGTGTATGGGCAGTACCTAGAATATTTATTCAGAGCACCATCGATTAGGTCCTGGCAAGCTGCATTTAAAGCCGGAAAATTAAACCCCATTCAATCCGCCTTTTGGAATACCAAGCCAGCGGAAGAACTGTATGACACAGAAAATGATCCATGGGAAGTAAATAACCTGGCGAATGATCCTGAATACCGTGATGTTTTGGAGCGGATGCGTGGAGCGGCCAAAGATTGGATGTTGGAAATTAAGGATACCGGTTTTATCCCCGAAGCAGCGCTTATTGACAGAACAGAAGGCACCACGGCCTATGATTATATGCGCAACTCCGATATCAATTTGGAGCAATTGATAGAAGCAGCCAATTTGGCTTCAACGGCCAAAGAAGAAGACCTTTCACAATTGATGGACTTGCTGAATTCGGAAGAAGCTGCGGAGCGGTATTGGGGAGCTACCGGATTATTGATATTGGGCGAAAAGGCCAGACCTGCTCTAGGAGCGCTGGAGGAAGCCTTAAATGATCCCTCTCCCAATGTTAAATCCGTAGCGGCTGAGGCATTGTATGGCTTGGGTGCCAAAGAAAAAGCCAGGGAAGCGCTGGCGGAGGTATTGATGACACCCAATTCCTTTGCCAGAACCCATGCACTTAACGTAATAGACAGCATAGAAGACCAATCTAAAACCAGCTTGGATGCAGTTGTTGCCATGGTAGAAAATGCAGGTGAATTGGACCGCAGCCAATATGACCTAAGGGCTGCCAGAGGCTTGCTGGAGAAGTGGAACATCGACCCTTCAGATTATGGTTTTGATATGGATTGGTAAGAAAAACATAAATATCAATCCTTCGAAATTTAAAGGAGATATTCTAAAAATAAAAGGTAATAAAATTACACCAATTCAACCACATGCGGATATATTGTGTAATAAAATTGCGCATATAAACAAGTTCTACTGCATTCAGGCGGCATTTCAGTTACAAGTTTTTTTTCGGCCGGAGAGC
>NZ_CAXBOC010000511.1:0-3831 GCF_963976465.1 uncultured Cyclobacterium sp.
AGGGATTTAGATGCACCTAGTGGTAACCAATATTTTGCCAGCAACCAAATGACTCCCAACAGGACAATGATTAATTCCGCATACTTGAGTAAGAACTTTATTACAGTCGGAAGTGAAGCATTTTTGAGCTGTTCAATGTTTTTTACAATACCGATGATTCCAAATAGAATTAGTAACACTCCCGTCCAAACCTGTCCAATAAAGAGGCTAATAATTCCAATAAGGACTAAGCCGTAGTGGCCGTATTTTTTTAAGAACTTGTTTTTAATATTAAAGCCGAAAAACCAATGTGCCAGTGTTGGCAAAATCAGCAATGAAACGATCAATGCAGCTAAAAGGGCAAAAGTCTTTGTAAAAGCCAGAGGACCAAACAGCTTGCCTTCTGCTGCCTGCATGGTAAATACAGGGACAAAACTCACAATTGTGGTAGAGACAGCCGTTAATATCGCAGTGGCCACCTCTGATGCTCCATTGTAAATGGTATCAATTAGTTTTTGGCTTGGTGGGGCTTCATCAATATGCTTGATGATATTTTCAGAAAGAATAATACCTAAGTCCACCATTGTTCCGATGGCAATGGCTATTCCTGATAGCGCTACAATATTAGCATCCACACCAAAGTATCGCATGGCAATAAATACCATGAGTACGGCAATAGGCAAAAGGCTGGAAATTAGGAATGAAGCTCTTAGGTTATATACCATCACAATCACCACCAGAATGGTAATGAGAATTTCCAGCGACAAGGCTTCTTCCAGTGTACCTAAGGTTTCATAGATCAACTCTGAGCGATCATAAAACGGGACAATTGTAAGCTGGCTTTCTCTACCGTCAGCCAATGTCTTCTTGGGAAGGCCGGGGGCTATTTCAACAATTTTGGCTTTTACATTGTTGATGACTTGCAAGGGATTCGCTCCATATCGAGCTACTACAACACCACCTACTACTTCAGCACCATCTTTGTCCAAAATACCTCGTCTTGTAGCGGGACCAAGAGATACTACACCAATGTCTTTTATCCTTATAGGCACATTGTCTTGTACTGCAACTACTGCTTTTTCTATGTCTTCTACTTTCTTGACATAACCTAAGCCACGAACTAAATATTCAGCCTGATTGATTTCTATGGTCTTTGCACCAACATCCTTATTGGATTTTTGTACTGCCTGCATGACTTTATGCAAGGGGATGTTGTAGGCTTTCAAACCGCCAATGGAAGCAACTTCTGAAACGCCTTCTGTTGCATTTAATCCATACTTCACATAGAAGTCCTGAACTGTGCGGATTTCGTGCAAATCCCAACCGCCAGTTGGATTTCCGTTTTTGTCCCTTCCTTCAATGGTGTACCAATACACCTGCCCTAAGGCGGTGGCATCTGGCCCCAATGC
Organism: uncultured Cyclobacterium sp.; assembly: GCF_963976465.1. Lineage (NCBI taxonomy): Bacteria > Pseudomonadati > Bacteroidota > Cytophagia > Cytophagales > Cyclobacteriaceae > Cyclobacterium > uncultured Cyclobacterium sp. The sequence goes on from NZ_CAXBOC010000511.1 coordinate 1,389, forward strand.
AGGCTGGACGGCATCAGGGAGTAAGCCAGAGGGTAGTGAGTTGAGTTTTTCGAGTATTCTGGATCGTGACCAATAGAACTCCACATCTTCTGAGAAGATGATATAGATACTGGAAAAACCGAAGATGGATGAACTTCTAATAGATTTTACTCCTGGGATTCCTAGTAAATAAGTAGTTAAAGGATAAGAGATTTGATCCTCAATATCCTGTGGCGAACGGCCAGCCCATTGGGTAAAAACAATTTGTTGGTTTTCTCCTATGTCTGGTATGGCATCCACCGGAACAGGGTCAGAAGGCAATGCACCCACTTGCCATCCAAATGGAGCAGTTACAATTCCCCAGGCTACAAAACCTGTAAGGACGAGAACAGTGACCAACTTATTCTCTAAGAAATATTTTATGATTTTATTGAGCATAATACAATTGAATTTGATTGAACAGAAAAGAATTGTTCAATGGCAGGAAATGCCACTATGCTCCATAGTCACAAGACCAGGAACATCAAATTGTACTATGCGGATTAAATTAAAAAGGTCTGAAAAAGGACTTGAATATCCTTATCAGGTATGGGAGGAGAGTAATAAGTGTTATGAACAAAAGCTTGATCAGCAAATAGAATCGGCTGAACATAAGTGTGAATGAAAGCAACAAAGAAAACAGGATTCACATCAACAGAGAAGGCTTGAAGATTTGCATTCTCATCTAATTGAAGTACCTCATGTTGATTTTCACAACAGGGTTTAGGTTTTACCTGTTCTTCTGAGGATGGTTCTTTTTTGCAGTCTCCATCCATATCGGACATTCCGCAATCAGGATTATGAAGTCCGATTGAAAAAGAAGTCTCAACCGCTACGCCACCACAAAAATGTGTGTTCATAGAGAAACCCACGCTGGAAACCAACATGAGCAAAGCAAGCGATATGGAGATTATTCTTTTCACTTATAATGCGATATACGGATTTCTTACAGAGAAGGGTTTATAGAATTTTGAGAAATGATTACAGAATTTTGTAACGACCTAAGTGAAAACAAGCATAGCTGCAGCCATAGCTACCATGGATAGATCCTCTACAATGGTGACTGTACTCATGGGTAAATTGAATACATCTCCCAGGCAGGCACATTTGATCTTCTTCTTGTTCAGGTTGCTTTTAATCACTCCGATGCTGCTTATGCCCAAGACGATAACTGTCACCATGTTTGTGAAAAACGGTGCAATATTCAATAAATAGAGCAATCCCAGGGCTAGTTCAACAAATGGGTAAGCGTATCCCCAGGCTTTCCATTTAGCGGCTACTATATCGTACATTCGATAAGAGTTCGCAAAGCCTGTCAAGTTTAGCAGCTTGAAAAAAGCAAAGACAATGAAGAACCCTGCCATAAAGTGGCGCATCCACAACATCCCCGAAAATTCATTGAATGGGTATTGGCTCAAAGCTGTTACCACAGCAATGAACCCTACAATAAGGATCAGTGGTTTGTAGGTGGTAATGGACTTCTCAGCGAGTGGTTCTTGTTTTTTGATCTTAGGGAGCGGAGCTTGTACGGTCTCTTGATATTCTTCAGAAATGGCATAGTTCCCTACCTTTTTTAATGCCAGATTAATTTCTCCAAGGTCTAAAGATTCATCGGAGATAATCTTTGCCTGTGGGTATTCCAGTTGAATAGCGGCTTCTTGTATCTCTTCGATTCCATTGATCGTTCTCTTCACTTTGGCCAAACAGCCAGTGCAAGTCATTCCGGTAATTGTATATTCTTTGGTCATCTTGTTATCGTATTAATTGTCACGATACAAAGATGATCGGTAAGCTGCTTGTGGCTGTTACACAATTTTGAAAAAGGCTTATGAGATTTTGATCACAGCTGATCCAGTGATTGCCGTCCCGGATTTCTCATTTTCTTAAAAGCTGTGGGGGTCATGCCCGTCTCTTTTTTGAATTGGGCGGATAGATGGGCTACACTGCTGTAGTCCATTTGATGAGCAATCTCTGAGAGCGTTAGCTCATTGTAAAAGATGAGCTCTTTCACTCGCTCTACTTTTTGTTTAAGGATAAACCGCTCAATAGTGACTCCTTCGACAGAAGAGAAAAGCCTGCTGAGAGAAGAATACTCCTGGTGCAGTTTATCAGCTATTAGGGTAGAGAAATTGATATTTAAGGCTTCTTTGTTGTGATGAATTTGATCTACAATGATCGCTTTGATCTGTCCGATCAGTTTCGACTTTTGATCTTGAAGCAACTCAAAGCCTCGTGCTGCCAGTAGTTCCTCCAGCTGTGATTTCTGATCACTCGTGATGTTGTTTGGTGTATGAACTTCTCCGAGTTCAATGGAGGAGGTTTCTATATTCAGGTTATCCAAAATGTCCTTCACTGTGTCAATACAGCGAGGACAAACCATGTTTTTTATGTAGAGGGTGCTTAGCTTCATTTTGTTTTAATCTGA
>NZ_CAXBOC010000512.1:0-3816 GCF_963976465.1 uncultured Cyclobacterium sp.
AGAGGCCATCGCTTCTCCCCTAAAACCATGTGTCCGTATATTGAAAAGGTCGTCAGACTTTTTGATTTTAGAAGTAGCATGCCTTTCAAAACACATACGGGCATCGGTAAGGGACATGCCAAGTCCATCATCGATCACCTGAATCAAAGATTTTCCTGCATCTTTTATCACCACCTGAATGGATTGGGCTTGCGCATCAATGGCATTTTCCAAAAGCTCTTTCAAGGCTGATGCCGGTCTTTGCACCACTTCTCCAGCTGCGATCTGGTTAGCAATGGCATCCGGCAACAACTGAATCATATCACTCATCTTTCTTTCTCCCTTTTAGCTTAAAAAGGCCAAACAATAAAGCTCCACCGGCTGTAAAATAAAGCAGGTAATACAGAATTACCGGACCTAAATAGATGTATCCGCCAAAGCCTCCCACTAACAATACGATGATGATCATCCGGATCAATCCTGTATTGTCCATGATATTGGAAGGTTGTTTTTTAATCGGGCTTCCACCGGTAAAGGCTCCCCTGATTCTAGAAGATCCTCCTGAAACTTTTCTTTCCAGTATTTGTTGCTCCTCCGGATTTAGCACCCCTTCTATTTCCAAATCCTTCTTGATCATTTCCGTCCTGTTTTTAATTTCTTCCTTTACCGGATCGTAATGTCTAGGACTGATATTAAACCTACTTGGCCGATTTATTCTGAATATGGATGGGAAATTCATAGTATTAAATTTTAATTGTCAACTGCCTAAGGGCGTAACACATATTAAGTGGGCTTCCAATTGGTTTCAACAAAAGTCAAAAAAACAACTGAAACCTTCCTTATCTAACTATTGTTTTAAACAAAATATCACCTGTTCATCACTTTTACATAGGTAGAAGTAGGATATTTATGTAAGTTTGAATTAAACGTTGTGTGTTAACGCAAAGTTATTCTTAAATTATTACCAATAAAATTTTAACACCCCCATGTGGCAAAAAGTTTACGTAATGTTTTTCTGCTGCCTCCTATTGATAGGTTTGGTGTCCGGACACGATGGTACTGAACCTAGGGATCCATTGATAAGTGAAAATACTGGTGCGCAGCAACACTGGGTAGACAGTGTTTTTAACAGCCTTAGTTTTGAAGAGCGGTTGGGACAACTTTTCATGGTTGCGGCCTATTCCAACAAAGGAGCAGCTCATGTAAACAGTATTTCCAAATTAATTAAAGAAGAAAATCTAGGTGGGATCATCTTTTTTCAAGGAGGGCCTGTCCGCCAGGCAAACCTGACCAACCATTACCAATCCATAGCCAAGACCCCATTGTTCATAGCGATGGATGCCGGATGGGGAATAGGTATGCGACTGGATAGCGTCCTGAATTTCCCTAAGCAGATGACCCTTGGTGCGGCTAAAAATGACGCCTTGGTTTATCAAATGGGGAAAGAAATTGCCCGGCAGTTTAAGGAAATTGGCATGCATATTAATTTTGCTCCTGTGGTGGATGTAAATTCCAACCCTCTAAATCCTGTGATAGGCTATCGCTCCTTTGGAGAGGATAAACAATTGGTAAGCAATAAATCCCTTGCCTATATGCGAGGCATGCAAGACAACGGTATACTTGCCAATGCCAAACACTTCCCCGGTCATGGCGACACCAATTCAGACTCCCACTACACCACACCTGTGATCAATAACAGCAAGGCCAGAATAGTAGATATAGACTTGCATCCTTACAGAGAAATGATCGATCAAGGCCTGATGAGCATTATGGTGGCTCACCTTCATATTCCAAGTTTAGGCAGTGAACCAAAACTACCCACCACCTTATCCCCCAAGGTAGTAACCAATTTACTCAAAGAAGAAATGAAGTTTAAAGGGCTCATTTTTACAGATGCCCTCAATATGAAAGGGGTAAGTAGTCTTTACAAGCCGGGAGAGGTGGAACTAATGGCTTTACTTGCCGGAAATGACGTCTTGCTTTATGCAGAGGATGTTCCTAAATCCAAGGCCTTGATTTTGCAAGCCGTAAAAGACGGTAGGATAAGCCAGGAGGAAATAGACCAAAGAATTAAAAAGATACTCAACGCCAAATACTGGGCCGGACTCAACAAAAAGCAGGAGGTAAATACCCATAAACTAGTAGAGCGACTTTCGAATTTTGGAACCAAGGCCCTTATTGAACAATTGTATGCTTCCTCCCTTACAGTGGTCAGCAATGAAGATCAAGTAATCCCTGTTAAGCATTTGGATTTGGAAAACATGGCCTCCCTCACCATAGGCAGAAAGGGGGAAACCTTTAAAAAATTCCTAAGCAAATATACCCAATTCAAACATTTTACATTACGCCCGAATAGCAATCAGAACAATTTTGCTGCCATGGAAAAAAACCTGGAAGAGTTCAGCACCATAGTGGTGGGCGTCATGGGTATGAGCAATAATTCCAGACGAAATTTCGGGTTAAAAGCTGATGAAATAGCTTTTATCAATCGATTGCAGGAAACGCATAAAGTAATAACAGTGGTATTTGGAAATGCCTATTCCTCTAAAAATTTCAAGGACCAAAAAAACCTGATCTTTGCCTATGAAGAAAATGATTTCACTGAAAGCATTGCCCCTCAAGTAATTTTTGGTGGTAGAGAAGGGTCAGGCAAACTTCCCATCAGTCTAAAGGGTGTCTGGCCTAAAGGTCATGGCATAGAAACAAACAGCCTGCACAGGCTCGCTTATTCTACTCCCGAAGCCCAAGGCATGAACAGCAGGGAATTAATGAAAATTGACACCATCATGGAGCGGGCCATTTCAGGTAAAGCTACTCCAGGCGGCTCCATCCTAATAGCAAAAAATGGACAAGTAGTCTTTGAAAAAAATTACGGCTATTTTGATTATGGCAAAAAACAAGCGGTAGATGAGAAGACGCTGTATGACCTTGCTTCGCTTACCAAGGTAATGGCCACCACCCAAGCTGTCATGTTTTTAAATAGTAGGGGATTAATAAATCTGGATGACCCATTAGAAAAACACTTACCAGAACTGGAAGGAAGCAATAAGGGAGGCATTACTATCCGCAATATATTAACTCATGAAGCAGGGCTGATACCCTATATCCCCCATTTCACCAAAACACTGGAAGGCAATCAATGGAAAGAGGAATACTATAGTCCCCAAAAATCCGACAACTACCCCATTGAAATCGCCCATGGAATATATGGAAACAAAGCCCTTCCAGACAGTGTATGGAAATGGACTGTTGCATCTAACTTAAGATACAGTGGCACCAAAAGTACCAAATACAGTTATCGTTATTCAGATGTTGGAATGTATCTTTTGCACCGATTGATCGAAAAAATGGTCAATCAACCGATGGAGGATTTTTTGGAGCAGCAGTTTTATGCTCCTTTAGGGATGAATCGGTTTGGATACCTGCCATTAAAAAAAGTGAGTCCCGACCAAATTGCCCCAACGGAGCAGGACAACCTCTTTAGAAAGACCTTGGTCCAAGGATATGTACATGACCCGGGTGCGGCATTGTATGGAGGCGTTGCAGGTCATGCAGGCCTCTTTGGTAATGCCAATGATTTGGCTAAAATGATGCAAATGATGCTTCAAAATGGAAAATATGGAACCGAGGAATTACTGGATCAGGCAACAATAGAGAAATTCACCAACAAGCAATCATTTCGGAGCAGAAGAGGTTTGGGCTGGGACAAGCCGGACCCAAAAAAAGACAAAGGGCCAACAGGCAATCTTGCCTCTCCCGGAACATTTGGACATACAGGCTTCACTGGAACCGCTGCATGGGCTGATCCGGAACACCAGTTAATTTATATTTTCCTTT
>NZ_CAXBOC010000513.1:0-3814 GCF_963976465.1 uncultured Cyclobacterium sp.
TTTTCTTTCTGCTGCAAAGGAGTTGAAAACCAAGCCAACCCAGCATTCGGTTAAGCAATTATTGGAGGCCGGGGTGCAACCTGATATTTTAGTTTGCAGGACAGAACACCATTTACCTGTTGATGTCAAAAAGAAAATTGCCCAATTCTGCAACGTACAATTGAATTGTGTCATTGAAGCAATGGATGCTGATTCAATTTACGATGTTCCGCTATTGATGAAAAAAGAACGTCTTGATGAGCGGGTGATGACCAAATTAAAAATATCCTCTAAGACCAATACTGAATTGGAACAATGGAAAGAATTTTTGGGTAAGCTCAAAAACCCAACCATGGAGGTGGATATAGCGCTTATTGGTAAATATGTTTCACTTCCTGATGCCTATAAATCAATAATTGAATCTTTTATTCATGCAGGCACTTCTTTAGAATGCAAAGTAAACTTACATTTGGTTTCTTCTGAGGAATTAAACGAAGGGAATATTGGTAAGAAACTTGAACTAATGGATGGTGTTTTGGTAGCACCTGGTTTTGGAGTTAGGGGACTTGCAGGAAAACTAATTGCCACCAAATATGCCAGGGAGAATTTAATTCCTTTCTTTGGTATTTGTTTAGGAATGCAAGTTGCTGTCATTGAGTTTGCAAGAAATGTCTTGGGCAAAGCTGACGCTTCTTCCGGTGAATTAGAACCTGATTGTAAGGATCCGGTAATTTTTCTTATGGAAGAGCAAAAAGGTGTCAAGCAAATGGGAGGAACCATGCGTCTAGGTGCTTATCCTTGTGAGATGAAAAAAGGTTCCAAAGCTTATAAAGCCTATGGAAAACCAAAGGTAACAGAGCGGCATAGACACAGATATGAATTCAATAACAAGTACCTCAAAGAGTTTGAAGACCATGGAATGGTTGCTTCCGGAAAAAACCCTGACAAAGGCTTGGTTGAAATTATTGAATTGAAAGATCACCCTTGGTTTGTTGGTACCCAATTTCATCCGGAATACAAAAGTACTGTTTTAAATCCCCACCCATTGTTTGTGCGATTTATCAAGGCAGTTAGTGACAATAAAAGGAATAAATCTTAAAATAATTATTTAGTGACAGGTTTAAGCCTGTATCAAACAACCGATTGAATTATGGATAAAAATCAAGCGACAGGACTAATTCTTTTCGCAGCGGTAATTTTGGTTTATTCGCTCTTTTTTGCGAGTGATCCCCAGCCAGTTATCGACCCCCAAACAAGCAATGGAAGTACACAAGTACAATCTAGTGCGGATGAGGCTGAGCAAGGCACACAAGAAGTTGAAAGTGTATATACTGATAGTCTACAAAATATTGCAGCCAAGCAGAAATACGGTGACTTTTCAGGCCTTGTCAATGGACAGGAAAGTGAAACAATACTTGAGAATGATGATGTAAAAATCACACTATCTAATAAAGGTGGGGAAATTCAAAAAGTCGAAGTCAAAGGTTTCAAAACCTATGACCAACAACCCCTCATTATTTTTGATAGCGAAACAGGTGCAATAGATTATAAAATTAAGGCTACCAATGGTGAATTAAGCTTAAATTATCTTTTCTTTGAAGTAAATGAATCTAGTGAAGTTGTAGACGAGGTGCAGGTAAGCACCGTAACTTTTACAGCCAATGCCGGTTCGGGTAGTATAGTAAGAAAATACCAATTGCCATCATCAGGTTATCAGCTTTCCCATAAAATCGAGGGTGATAGGTTGGCCAACTTGGTTAATGAGGAAGTTTTGACCATCAATTGGCAGAGTGAACTCAAAAGGTTAGAGGAAGATATGGGAGAGTCCCGAAGGAAAACCTATATGAATTTCTATACTTCAGATGAAACCTATGATTATTTATCAACCGGGGAAGGTGATGACTCGGAACAAGTAGGTGAACCTATAAAATGGGTGGCCTTCAAACAACGGTTTTTTACCTCCGGTATAATTGCAAAGGAGCAATTTAACAGCGGTAACCTTGCCCAAGAAACTCCCATAGATTCATCTTATGTGAAAAACATGTCGGCTACCTTACAACTCCCTATAAATGGAGAAGTTAGTTATTATTTCGGCCCTAATAATTATAAGGTGCTTAAAAATGTGACGCCTGAGTTTGATAAAAATGTAGACATGGGCTATATTTTTGTTAGCTGGGTAAACAAATACATCATTGTAAACTTGTTTCACTGGCTTGAGAATTTCTTCAATAACTATGGAGTAATCATCATATTGATCGTATTCATCATTAAGTTGTTCTTGTTGCCTTTGACTTATAAGTCCTACATTGGAATGGCTAAGATGCGGGTGATTAAGCCTGAAATTGATGAGTTAAAGGAAAAATACGGAGAAGATCAAACCAAGATGCAACAAGAGCAAATGAAGCTCTTTAGTCAACTCGGGGTGAGTCCTATTTCAGGTTGTTTACCTATGGTGTTACAAATGCCCTTCTTATTGGCCATGTTCTTTTTCTTTCCAAATTCTATTGAATTGAGACAGGAATCGTTTTTATGGGCACATGATCTTTCTACGTATGATTCAATCCTTAACCTGCCTTTTACCATACCATTTTATGGCTCGCATGTAAGTTTATTTACTTTATTAATGACCGTTTCTCAAATAGCCTATACGCACTTCAACAATCAGTTGACGACTGCGCAAGGGCCTATGAAAAATATTGGTTATGTAATGCCTGTGGTTTTTATGTTTGTTTTAAACTCTTTCCCTGCAGCACTTAGTTTCTACTATTTTGTATCCAACATGGTTACTTTTGGTCAACAATACTTGATCAAACAGTTTGTGGATGATGATAAAATCAGAGCTAAAGTGGAAGAAAGCAAACTTAAAAATGCAAATAAGAAAAAATCCAAGTTTCAGATGAAAATAGAGCAAGCCATGAAAGCCGCAGAAAATAATAAGACTGAAACCAAGAAGAAAAAAGGAAAAAAATAAAAGGCAATTTCTCAACTATATATCAATAAGGCATGGTTTATTCCATGCCTTTTTTGTTGTATCCATGGCCGGATTTTCTTATCTAGAATTTTTTTACATAGGATTGGACATTATTGGTTACAGAATAAAAATAGCTTTTTGATCAGGATTCAAGTTTTAGACAATAAACTTTAACCCATGTGGATGTTCTAGAATTGATTGTGGGTGCAATTGTTGATTAAAAATGAGCTTCAATAGAATCGCTCAAAGTCTTAGCAATTTCGCCTTCTGTGTAATTCTTTAATGCTTGTTGTAAAGAGTTAATAATTAAGTGCTTAATAGGGTTGTTGTTAAGATGCTTTCCCTTTTTATCTATTATTAACTTTCGGATCCATTGAGCTGGCTGGTCATAGTTCGGATTAAAATGATATATTTGTAATCGCATGAAAAATCGAAATTCAAAATAATCTATGATTGAACTGAAGTATTTTGGTCATTCGACTTTCTTGGTGGAAATAGGAGGGAAATCACTGATATTTGATCCCTTTATTTCACCCAATCCCCTTGCCTCCAACATTGAAATTGATAAGATCAAAGCAGATTATGTTTTGGTCAGTCATGGACATGAAGATCATGTTTTCGATGTGGAAAAAATTGTTACAAACAACAAGGCCACATTGGTTTCAAATTTTGAAATCGTAACCTGGTATCAGAACAAAGGAGTCAAAAATGTATGGGGGATGAATCATGGTGGGGCCAAGGCATTCGATTTTGGAAATGTCAAGTATGTGAATGCCATCCATAGCAGCGCCCTTCCGGATGGTTCATACGGTGGAAATCCCGGTGGGTTTGTAATTGAGTCGGCGCAGGGCACCTTTTATTTCG
>NZ_CAXBOC010000514.1:0-3804 GCF_963976465.1 uncultured Cyclobacterium sp.
GCAGACCCGATTGACCTAGTATCTGAACAGTACCATTCCTGTCTGCATAGACCTTATCTAGCCTTGATGCCCCTTCGGAATAATACTTAATGGCATATTCCTGAACAAAAGGAACATCTTGGTGCACCCTTTGGCTGTTGGATGGCAATTGTTGTCCTTCTGCTTGCGAAAAGCCAAACAGCAAACCAACAAAAACAAATAGTTTTAAGTGTAAGTATTTCATGGTAAATTAATGTGGTTAATTTAAAGTGTATGAGTCACTTGATAGTGCGACAATATCAAAATCATACCGGCTAAATATTCATTATTATTAGAAAGGGTATAAATAAATTTGTCCGCCCCGTTATAAAACATGAGCGGACAAAACTTACCTAACCTAACTACTAAAGCTTAATCTATCTTACTTGAATCAAGTAAGCGATTGAGTTATATATAATACATAAGACCTTTCAATATGGGCTACTTACTTTAAAAGTTTTTTGGATCAATTTTTAAATATTTAATGGATTTTCCTTTTTCATCCAAATGGTAGGAATAAGTGATGTGTATCATACCATCTGTATCCTGTATCATAGAAGGGTAAGAGAAGCCACCAACCTCTTTCTTTTCATCTTCCAAATAAATCTTTCCTCTCCATGTTTGCCCTTCATCATCTGAGATGTATAAAGAAATCCTGTACCTGCCATCATCTATATCATTTCCTAAGAAAAGCCAGGTGCCATTGTCCAATACCAGCAGTTCTACACTTGCAGTATTCGGTATGCTGGTTTTCTCTGAGGCAGACCAAGTCATTCCATCATCTTGGGAATAGCTTTTATGGATTCTGGTAGGAGCATCACCGCTATCCCTCATTAAGGCCATAATTTCTCCACTTTCTCTTTGACCTAGTGCCGGCTGAATGGGACCTCTACCCACCAAGGGCTTGCTTGGAAACCAAGTGGCTCCGTCATCATCAGAAATGGCCATCATGGAAAAATTAAAACCATCTGAATAAAGGGGTAATAAAATCCTTCCTGAGTTAAGCACAATCGGTTTTATCCTGGTCATCCATCCAATACTGGATTTTTTACTGTCCTTGCTGGCTTCAATGATCATTTGATCATATTGGGGAGCATATTCAGACCAACCTGCCTTATTTTCAGGCAATTCTTCAAATCGTTTGGCAACTTCCTGATGAAATATTTCCCCGGGTTTGAGCAAAATATTGTCCTGCCAACTCCAGATGGGTGCGCCGGCATTTTCATAACTTGTACTAGTTCTAAATCGCAATATGGACTGCTCCCATCGGTTGGCCTGAACGGCAATCCAAACCAAAAACAGCTTCCCTTCCTGGTTTAGGAAAAGCACCGGATTACAATCGGGAATATTGGGTGTATCTGCCAGTAGAAACGGTTCACCCCATCGACTATCCTTTTTCCTTAGCCTGGCTCCCATAATGCGTACATCATCTGCTTTTCGTTCCCCTGAGCCTTCAAACCATGCTGTGAGTAAGTCTCCATTGGGCAAGGAGACAATACTGCTTCCATGCACGTGATTTTGCTGAAGCGGAAAAATCAAGCTTTCGCTAACGACCACTTTATCTTTAGGGATGTACTGGCCAAAAGCAGAAGTACTAAGCAAAAATAAGCCTATAAATACTATTTTATTCATTTCACTTTTTTTCTTCTTTCCATTACTTCAGACCAAGTGGTTAAAATAATTCCCTCGTCTTCAATGAATTTCTGTAGTTCCGGAGAGGTCATGGCTAGCATATCTGCATACCTGGATTTGCCCGAGCCACTTATTCTGTCAAATGTATTTCGATCTCCGTTACTGTGTACAATCACCATGGCCAGGCCAGGCTCCATAAGCCTGAGCAATTCCTTACATTTTTCCACTTTATAGCCACCAAGTTCCTCATCACTAACTTCATGATCAGGAGACCAGTTTCCACTTATAGTGTGAAGGTCATCCAAAACCGGCAAGCCAGCGTCCCATAATTGTTTGGCTACCACAGGGGCTCTTTCCATAATGGGGTTATTAGGCAATTTCATGCCTTCTTTGTATTTCCCTTGTTTTTTGAGTTGTTTGATCAGGTTGTTGTTCATGGAAATTCCAAGTAATTTATTATTTCCTCCAGGAAACATAACCGGAATACCATATTCTATACCCACTTTGATGTATCTTTCTAGAAAAGGGGGATGATAAAATAGGGTTCCCATATGACTATCCATATGGGTTGGTTTCAATCCTAGTGACAAGGCCCGGTCAATCTGAGCGCGAATCTCGATTTCTACTTCATCTGGGCTGGCATTCGCTACCACTTCGGCTACAGAAGACCACATGGCCCCTTCTTCATCCACCAAACCGGGCACAGCCGTTTTACCTGCTAGTGGAGGCCAACGGTAATGTTTCCGCTCAGAGGTTAGTGTCAAATGAAGCCCTGCATCCATTGGGTCTATCTTCGCATCTTTCACAAAACTAGCAGCCCAGGGGCAAGGCATCATAATGCTACAAGAAGTAGCTACACCACCATGTATGGATTTCTTTGCTCCTTCATTGGATTCATAGGACATACCTGCATCATCTACATGAAAGATAACTACCTTCTTTCCTTTAGGAAATCCCAATTTTTCAGCGTAAGTCATTTCTTGTTGGCTTAAAACTGCTTGGCTTTGAAACAATAGTATGAGTAAGCTACAAAATATAGTTCGCATGTTATATTAAATTTTAAATACCATCAAGTTTCCCTTTCCAAAAAGCAACCGTTTCTCGGTTCCAGGTATAGCAGGCAACAAGATGACCATCTTCATAAAACATCGCAGGATAAGAAAGCTCATCATCACCCTCTCCTTTTTCTATCTCAAATTTCAATGGCCAGGTTTTTCCATTGTCTTCTGAAACAGCAATGGAAATTGGGAATCTATCTCCCCAATTCTCAGCAACAGGGTTATAGATCAAAGCAATTTTCTCCCCTTCTATATGGGCAACATCAATTCCACTATTGTTATTGGGCAATTCAATTTCGGTAACCTCAGACCATGTTTTACCATAATCTTCTGAGTCTGACCTACAGATATTTCCTGAGCTACTTCTCATCAACATGTGTACATGACCAGGTTTTGATTCCCATAGGGCTGGTTGAATTACTCCTTCTCCTGTAATTACTGAGCGATCCATATCCAATTTATCTGTGGCATTCCAGGTTTTTCCTTCATCCTCAGATCGGTCAACAAATACTGTCCATACTTTATTTTTCTCATCAGAGGCAGGCGCCAACCAAGTTCCGTCTGATAAAACCAACATATGGTTTCTTACAGGACCACGACCACCTTTATCTCCCGGCACCAATTCTCTTGCTTCAGACCAAGTTTCTCCTCCATCTTCAGTGTATTGCACCCAGGTTTCCCAATAGTCAATTTCCTTTCCTACTTTAAAATACAAATATACTTTACCGTCGGGTGCATTGAATAAAACAGGATTCCAGTGTGGTTCATTTCTTACTTTTACCAATAATTCCGGCTCACTCCAAGCTCCGGCCTTACCTTTAGACACCCAAATTCCAACGTCATTGTGCTTTTCATGGGATCCCGCAAACCATGCGGTTAAATAATTCCCATCACCTAAACCGGTAATGGTGGAAGCATGACACTGGGCAAAAGGTCTATCCTCACCAAAAATATGCTCATATTCTTCAGTGGTAAGCTTTGCTTCTTGAACTGCAACTTCCTCTTTTTCTACAACTGCTTTGGATTTATCTCCTCCACTGCAAGCCGCACTGATTATCAATAGCGATAAGAGAAAAGAATAGCTTAGTAATTTTCG
>NZ_CAXBOC010000515.1:0-3782 GCF_963976465.1 uncultured Cyclobacterium sp.
TATTAATGGATTATTTGGATAACTGTCGATGATGTTTCCATCCTCATCTACTGTAATAATGTTAAAACTTTTGCCCTGAAGGGTAACAAGCGTAAAAGCTCTTACCGATTGAGAGGTCTCTAAATACCAGGTACTTGCTGCTTCATGCACGGTTCGGGGTTTGGTACCCCAAGACCCATCACCTATATAAACGATCCCGTCTTCATCCACATTATTGTCTTTTATTGGATAGGTTCGTTTATACGCATGGTCATGATTTTCAAAGGCCAAATTCATACTGGATTTTTCAAATAAAGGTACCCAATGATTTCGAATCATCGTCTGAGTGGTCCCTGTAAAAGACCTGGCAGAAGGGTAAGCCGGCACATGATAAATGGCCATTACATGAGAAGTGTTTTTTTCTTTTTGAAGGGCCAGTTCACGGGCAAGCCAATCTTTTTGTGGGCCATCGATAGCATTGGTATGGTCTGAATCAAGAAAGAGAAAACTAAGGTAATTGCCAAACTCCAGCACCCCATAGCCCGGCTGTCCGGGGAAGGCAAAAAGATTATAGTAAAATGGAGCGCTTTCTTTTCTTTTTTCAACCTTCAAATTTTCCGGAATGGATTCCTCATCAAAGCCACTTTTGACTTCATGGTTACCTATGCCTACCATGATAGGAATCATCCGCCCATCTTCTTGTATCAATGTATTCTTTACAGCCTCAAACCAGGCATACCACTTTTTTACATTTTTTCCGTCACCATTGGCATAAGCCAAGTCTCCTCCAATGATTATAAAATCAGGATTGTAAGGCAAAACCTGAAGGTTGGTTTTTTCCATTACCTTTTGGTCATGCATGGTATCTCCTCCTATCGCAAACTTGATAGGATTTCTGGAAATCTCCTTTGGCATGGTTTTAAAGTAATAAACCCTTTCATGGCTTCCAAATTTAACTTCATAGGCTTGATCGGCCATGAGCCCTGAAAGAAAGACCCGGTGTATTTTACGGTCAGAAAATGGGAAATTAGTTACTTGTCCACTTTTCTTTCTCCAATCTTCCTCTCCTTTTTTACGATAAAATAATGTCTGCGTAGTATTTGTTTTGAGATGCCAATCAATTGTCATTGTACTGGTAGGATCCTTTTCCCAGGTCAGATAAATCCCACTGGGTTCTTCCTGCGCACTTAAAGGGCCCACGAAAAGACCCAATAGTGATAAAAAGCAAATAAAAATAAGGGCTTTTTTACTTCGTAATTTCATTATCTAAGGATTATTGTTAATTGTCGCTTTACTTTTTCAGAAAAAAAATAATCTTAAAGCACTATATTATGTACTATATATAAGACTATTTAGTAATACCAATGACTTTATCTATTTCTCAAGGGCTACTACAAATTTATACCTATAAAAATAGATTGGTTATTCAAGATATATTATCCGGTTAAGATTTCACAATATTTAATGTTTCTTTAATCCCACTGTAATTTATCTGTTTTCTCAATCCATCAAATACATTACAGTTATTTTCAGTTTCGGACTATTAAAAAAACAATTGCTCTCAAATAGCCCTAACGAACCTTTTCAAGTATATCACTAGAATCTAAACAAATATATAGTTTGATTATTCACTGTTTTTCAGATAGTTATTAAAGGTTAACTTTTCCTAAAACTTCCATTTTCGGTTGTTAAAAGGGTAAAGTTGAGATATATTTGTCGTTGATTTTTTTTAAAAAATACCCGACTTAATACAATGAACATAGGAATAGATTTAGGAGGAACAAAAATACAGGTAGGTATTGAACATGAAGGAAAAATCATTCACAAGACCAAAGCTCTTCTGAAAGAAAAAAATGACCTTCAATCTACACTTAACCAGGTGAAGCAATTCATTAAGCCACTTACTGCCCATGAAGTAGAGGGGATTGGTATAGGTGTGCCATCAGTGGTGGATGTGGAAAAAGGAATTGTTTACAACGTAACCAATATACCCTCCTGGAAAAAGGTAGCACTAAAGGACATTCTTGAACAGGAATTTAAACTTCCGGTCTTCGTCAACAATGATGTCAACTGTTTTGCGATAGGAGAGCATAAATTTGGAAAAGGAAAAGACTATAGTAATATGGTAGGCCTTTCAATTGGTACAGGATTAGGATCGGGAATTATTATCAAAAATAAGCTTTATGCCGGAGTAAACTGCGGCGCCGGTGAAATTGGATTACTCCCCTACCTTAACCATAATATAGAATACTATGCCAGTGGGAATTTCTTCAGCGCAGAATACCAAACCACCGCATTAGATGCTTTTACTGCTGCCAAAAATGGTGAAAAAGAAGCCTTGGAGCAATGGAAAGCCTTTGGTCAGCATTTTGGAGCTGCAGTACAAGTGGTCATGTATACTTATGATCCTCAGGCAATTGTAATTGGTGGATCAGTTGCAAATGCCTATCCATTTTTTGAGAAAGCCATGCGTGAAAGTTTCAGTGATTTTATCTATCCTGAATCATTTAAAAAATTAAAAATTCACTTGACTAAAAACGAAGACATTGCTTTACTGGGAGCCGCTGCCCTAGTAGATTTGCCTGTTAATGCCACCAATAAAGCGATTTAATTATCGCCATTTCTGCTCTTTTTGCCAAAAAACCTCCTAATTTAACAATAGAATAAAATTGCTACGCTTAACAATTTAATGACATGAAAAAAAACACACTCATAGTTGCCCTCATATTATTGATTTTTTTCGTCATTTCATTCCTTACAAATATCCTTGGTCCTATCATCCCTGATATCATTGATAGTTTCGCCTGAAGTATAGGACTTGCAGGTTTTTTACCTTTTGCTTGTTTTGTGGCTTATGCAGTGATGTCCATTCCATCCGGAATATTGGTGGAAAAATACAAAGAAAAGAAAATGCTGATCTTTGCCTTTACCATGGCATTTGTTGGCGCATTGCTATTTGCTTTTATTCCAAGCTTTACCATTGCCTTGACTTCTCTGTTTATCATTGGCATTGGAATGGCAGTCTTACAAGTAGTTATTAATCCCCTACTTAGAACTGCTGGAGGAGAGGAGCATTTTGCTTTTAATTCTGTTATGGGGCAACTTGCTTTTGGTGCTGCTTCTTTTCTTAGCCCAATGCTTTATAGCTATTTGGTTACCAATATTCATACCTCAGACAATTCCTTAATATTTTCATTTTTAAACCCTATGGTTCCAGAAAACCTGAAATGGGTCTCCTTGTACTGGGTCTTTGCTGCCATCGCTTTTTTGATGGTGATCATCATCTATTTTGCTAAGTTTCCAAAAGTGGAACTCAAAGAGGATGAGAAAATTGACGTGGGTGTGGCTTTCAAAGAGCTACTGGCCAATAAGTTCGTGCTGTTGTATTTTCTTGGTATCTTTTGCTACGTAGGAACGGAGCAAGGCATTGCCAACTGGATTTCAAAATTCCTTCAGTCTTATCATGGCATAGATCCATCAACTACAGGGGCCATTGTTATTTCCTACTTTTGGGGCTTGTTAACTGTAGGTTGTTTATTAGGCCTTGTTTTGCTTAAGTTTCTTGATAGCCGAACCGTATTGATTTTCTTTACAGGTGGAGCCATTTTGGCTTTATTAGCTGGCCTTTTTGGTCCGGCAAATGTGGCACTAATCGCTTTTCCATTGACCGGTTTTTTTGCCTCTGTTATGTGGTCCATAATCTTTTCTCTGGCACTCAACTCCGTACCTCAACACCACGGAACCTTTTCAGGGATTTTATGTACGGGAATTGCAGGAGGAGCAGTTGTTCCTTTGATAATCGG
>NZ_CAXBOC010000516.1:0-3763 GCF_963976465.1 uncultured Cyclobacterium sp.
TCAACATCTCTTTCACTATCTGATCAGCGGAGGCTCTGCCTTTGTGAAAGACATTCACGCCAACTTTAAGGTTGGCGAGCTGTTTTCTTTGAATCAACGCATTTAGATCTTTAACACTGCCATCTCCAAATATTACTAATGTGAGATCGTCATTCTGAACCACTGCATCGAAAACGTACAACGCTTCAGCTATCCCTTTTATTGAATTAAGCCCTCCTAAAAAGAGGACATTACTTTTTTCCTCAAAATTGTTCCCTTCCTCAACAAAAAAGTCGGTACGTATCATTTCCCATCCGACAAATATTCTAGCAGTTGGATTAAGCGATCTTATGGCAGCAGAATCCCAATGAGTCCTGCAAACAAAGTGCTTATGTTTGCGGATACCCCACCTTTCATAGACCGACCCAAGCAACCATATTAGTTTTTTGCTTGAGAATGTTTCTGGCAAGGCCTTAAGATATCTGAAAAGAATTCCTTGAATACTTACAACCGTTGGTCTTTTAAGACCAACCGAAGCAAGCTCAAATTGATGCTCTGTTCCATGAACGTGAACCAGGTCATAAGACATCTGATTGTTTTTCAGCCACCTCCTTAAAGCGAGTATACGGAACAGATAAAGTGTCACTATCTCCCACTTAGGCGGAAGCACCTTTAGAAGAATAACCCGGTATCCATCCTTTTCAAACTCTAAAGTAGATGAACTGATTGATGAGCTCGTTGACAGGATAGTAAGTTTGATCTGGCCTGACAAAGACAATGCCTTGGCCAAAGATGTTATCCAAGGTGCAGCGTGGGCCTTAGGGTCGGCGGGGTAGGGGGCAATCCATAAAACATTCCTTGTCACGGACATTAGTCTAACTTTTGGTAAACATTCTTAGTCTTTTCGGCTATAACATGCCAATCAAAGCTCAATGCTTTTGCTCTGGCAGCGGTACTTTTTTCCTTTCTTATAGTTTCATTCTTCAACAAAAACTCCAAAGCATTTATACTATCATCAACATTTTTGTTTACAAAAATAGCCTCCTTTTCTGTAACGTAGTCTCTAATTGAGTCTAGTTTCGTGATTACTGTTGGCAATCCACATGACATACATTCCAATAACGCATTGTTGGCAATTGCTCCGTTTAGGGGTAGGAAAAGCAGATCTGATTTTTGAATTTCTGCCAACAATTCAAAATCAGAGATGTTTTTTTTAAAAAGTACATTGTCGCAATTTCGGAAGTATCTTTCGTTTTCGGGCGACGAGATCACAGTGAATTTAACCTTGTCATCTATCGATTTGAACGCAGCGACGACCTTGGCTGCCATATCAAAATCTCTCAACCAACTGCCCAAGATGAGAATATTCCTTGCTTCTTTTTCAACAAAAGATGGGCTGAAATATTCAGTGTCCACACCGTGAGGAATGAACTCCACGTTCTCGGAAGAAAATATTTTTGTCAACACTGGAATTTGGTTTGACCCCAAACCTATTGCAACCTGAGATTTTCTAAAATTATCCATCATTTTTCTGCCTGAGCCTGTTTTGGAGAGCCCGTCAAACCATTCTTCAGGTTGATGAAAGGTTGATACGATAGATGTTGTTCTTGGGAAATTGAAGGGCGTGAAGGCCAGTGTATTCTCAGGGTACAAATAATGAACAATACTATTTTCCTGGAGGCTCCTTCTTACTTGGAAATTAAAAAGCAAGCGTAGCATTTTGAAGGAGTAATTGTATAAGTACATGCCAGGTTTTTCATCCTTGAATCTTTCGAGGTGCTTGATCCTCTCTCGGCTCCTGTTCAAGCTTAATACTTTTGCATAAGGGAAAAAAGAAGAAAGAACATCATAACCGGAGTTATGCCCGTGATGTCCAAACTTTAGATTTACGTGTACAAGTGGTCTTGATTGCATACTGCTTTTCTCGGGGTTGAACAGCCTCAACTATTCATTAGGCCTTTTACAATTCCCTTTATCCTTGCCAATAGAAATGGCCACTTTTTACTTGAATTGATCTCTTGGCTGAAAACGTATATTAAAATATGCTTAAGATAGTGCAACGCAAGCCGGGGCAACCCTTTTTTATAGTATAGATAGTGAAAAAGGAAATGATTTCTAGTCATATAGTATTCATATACAACACCATTATTACTGATATCCTGATATGCAGTAACTGTTGTGTCGGAAGCCACCTGCCAACCCAATGTCTTAGCCCTGTGGCACCATTCTGTTTCCTCAAAATAAAGAAAGAACTTCTCATTCAGTAGTCCAATTGCTTCCAGAGCCGAAACACGGATCATAAAAAACGAGCCATTTACATAGCCAATGTCTCTATTCAAATTTTTGGAAACCACTTGAGAAGGGTTCATTTTGGCATGTAAATGCCCAGGGTAAAAGAATCTTTTGAAATGAAGCAGTCCCCCGTCTGAAAAGATTTTATTTCTTTCTCCTTTCAAACAAAGTCGAGGGCCGATTGCTGCCAAATCATTATTTTGAAGGAGCTTTTGCCCTAAAGCATGGAATATATTCTCTTTCAGCTCGACGTCCGGATTAATTAAAACGATTGTTCTTATCTCCGAATCGGTAACAAGAAGTCTAATACCTAGATTATTTCCACCGGCGTATCCTAGGTTTTTCCCCGCTAGTACCAAATCTTCGGAAGGTATTGACCTCCGAAGCAGTTCGTTCTCGGTTGCGTCAGCGGAGTTGTCAACAACAAGCTTTCTGAGAGATTCATCCTGAAAGGATTCAATTTTCTGATACAGCCTGAGCGTCTCTTTCCCAGAAAAGTAGTTGAGAATAATGATTCCGATCAATGATGCCATATACAAGGGGTTTACTCAGCTCTCAGATAAAGTATTACCTGATCTCCTCTTCCCTCCTCATTCAACTTTTGGGATTCCCTTTCCCACAGTTCAATTTGCTCCTTACTAAACGGGCTGTTTTGGATCGACTCTGCATATGAGTTAGCTGCCCTTAGCGGTATGTCCAGCAAGTATTGTTCACTTCCCCAAAACTGTAATGCGTAAGAATCCCACTCCACTTTTAAAAGTTGGAGCCCAACACTCTTTGCTAAAATCTCAGCACTTTTCAGCGTGTGCAGATAATAGTGTCTTGGTGCGTCAAGCTGCACCCAGTTGGTTCCATACTTTTCCCATGCGTAGCTGAGCACTGGGATACGCATCATAACAACACCAGCCGGGTTGAGTTTAGTCTTCAGTATTTCCAGCGTCTCTTTCTGATCTGGCATATGCTCAAACACGTGATGCAGCATAATCAAATCATAGGTACCGTTCAATTCCCGTAAGCCACTTTTAAATATTGGCACCTTTCCAAATATTGAAGAGTCCTTCTCAATGAACAAGTCGGACCCTGACAAGCTGCTAAAACCATAATTATGTAGCCTCCGGAGATAATGCCCAGATCCACAGCCAACATCGTGAATAGCCGAACTGAGACTTAGTCCAATTTTCTTCAGCCGTGCTAAGTCGCCATCAAGGTTAAGTTTCGATATATTAGTTAGCCGCAAAATGGGGTTTAGTACAAACTTCACCTGGTTCTTAAACCTCTGGTACTTGCTAACTTCACGCAGGCTGACTTCGTTAAATGAGTAGTAATTCTCCGGATAGTACTTACCAATGTTTTTTGGATATTCCTTTATCTGAAGGCATCCACAATTTGTGCATTCCAGGTATTCAAACGAATCCTTTAAACCGAACATCATTTCCCTCACATGGTAGGGTTTAAGTTGGCTTTCTCTGCAAATCCTGCACTTCATTAGCTC
>NZ_CAXBOC010000517.1:0-3759 GCF_963976465.1 uncultured Cyclobacterium sp.
TTTCCGGAGTACCAGTCCCCTGAAGTGGTCCCTGCATTGTATTCATGGAATGGGCTACTTCCTTTCCATCCATCTTCTTTTGAATAGAAGTTGTGTCGTTGCAAGTGAGTATGGGCAGACATTGCAAGCCGGTTTGGGTAATCAGCTAGAATATCAAAAAGTCTTTGTCGGTCACTGTCTTTGAAGCGGTTTTCGTTGATATGTTGTAAAGGGATATGAAAGGCCAAAACAATCAATTTGTCTTTGGCTACATGTTTTAGGTCATTTTCTACAAAATCCAGCTGCGTTTTAGTAAATCCACCCCAATAACCATTGCCATCTCTGGGATCCGGATAAAGGATATCATCTAAAATTATGAAATGAGCATTTCCGTGGTTAAAAGAATAGGTGGCAGGTCCAAATACCCTTTCAAAAGATTCGTCAGAATGCTCGTCTATTTTTGCATCGTAATTCATGTCATGATTGCCCATTACATTGTACCAATGCCAGTTCGTTCTTTTTAGAATCTCTACATAGGGAGGGTGTAAATCCAGGTCATCTCCTGCCAGATCACCAAGACTAATTCCAAAACTAATATTGCTTTCATTTTTGGCCTTATCAACCACACCTTTAGCAAATTGATCCAATTCTGTTTTGTTATAAGGTTGTGGATCGCCAAATATCATTGCTGTGAAATTATCCTGCTTTTCGCTATTGTGCAGAGCAAAGTTCACTGTCTTTGGTAGTTTACCGGTTGGTTCAGAACCTTTGTACTGTAATTCGGGAGATCCTTCAGGTTTGTGGATATAATAAAAGTCAGGCAATTGATTTTCACCGACAGGCACTTTAAACCCACTTGGTTTGATGACAAAAATGATATTATCGGTTCCTATTGGTAAAGCGTACTTCCCTTTTTTATCAGTAAGTACCACTTCTTTTCCGTTGCTGACAGCCACTTCAGGAATGCCCTTTTCTCTGCGTTCCTTTTTTCCATTTTGATTGCTGTCTTCATAGACGTAGCCTGTGACGGTGTTTTGAGCCAGAAGACTAAAACTGAGACTTATTGCCCAGCAAAAGCAGATTAGTTTTTTCATGAACGATTATTTGTTTAAAGTACCAGGGAGAAAAATAATTTTAGTGATAGTCTCTCCAAAATAAAACCAAATATAAAGAAAGCACCAATCATGGATCAGTGCTGCTTATTAATTAAAAGTTAATTTAAATTTCCAGTAATTAACAACTTGGTTAAACACGATGGTTTTTTATCGGCTTCCTTTGTTGTGGAACACTACCAGGCCATCTTTTCCAGCCACCACAATGTCCTTCATTCCATTGCCATTTAAGTCTGTGACGGAAAAATAAAGGCCTGCTCCTTTACCTTCTCCAAAAGGGCCGTAGCTTATCACATTTTTGGTAAAAGACTCTCCATTCCACTTGAAATAATACATGCCCATAAAATCATTTCCTCCGGGATCATTTCCATTGTGTGCCCGGTAGCGTTTACCGGTAACCAGTTCCATTTCGCCATCATTGTCTATGTCTACCCACTCCATGGTATGGTATTGAGATTGGAAAGGGTCAATGGCATGTTTTACAAAGGAAAGGGTATTCCCTTCTTTTACTTGTTCGTACCAATGTAAACCATAGTCGTGGCCTTGTCCCACTATAAGGTCATTTAATCCATCACTATTTACGTCTGTTACGATGATGGGGACGCTGGCAGCGCCCAATTGAAAAGATTCGTGTAATTCCCATGTGCCATTTTTTAGGTCTTGTGGGGCTTCTAGCCAACCTTCAGCGACAATAAAATCTCCTCTACCGTCTCCATTGATATCGCCAAATCCCAAGCCATGGCCATGTTTTTCAGTTACCGGGTGT
Source organism: uncultured Cyclobacterium sp. (assembly GCF_963976465.1). Lineage (NCBI taxonomy): Bacteria > Pseudomonadati > Bacteroidota > Cytophagia > Cytophagales > Cyclobacteriaceae > Cyclobacterium > uncultured Cyclobacterium sp. The sequence continues at coordinate 1,858 of NZ_CAXBOC010000517.1, forward strand.
TTAACAAATTCACCCGTACCTTTTCCGTTTGCATCTCGGGTTAAGGTATAATATGCAAGTGGTTGATTGGGTGTATTGGGGACAATGTCGGGATGGCCATCATTGTCTACGTCCCAGGCACGTGTGGTCTCCACATTCCCGGGATTGGTGATTTCACGCACCGCCCATTCCTTATTGCTTCCGGGGTTTTCTACCCAATATAGGGTCTTTCCAAACCATCCGCCGGTTACGTAGTCTGTCTTTCCATCTCCATTTACATCCATGGGAATGGTAGAGAAATCATCAAAGTATTCACTCACTCGCTTAACTTGACCGATTAATTGTCTCTTGGAAAATTCAGGACCTTTGTACCAGTAACTACCGGAGACGATATCCAAATGACCATCTTCATCTACATCGAAAACCCCTGCGGACTCAGCGGTCTCCATGGCAATAATTTGTTTTTCAAAAGTTATAGGCTTGGGGTCATTGGTCAACCCTGCCACTATAAGTGCAATATTCAGGCTTAGATTCATGTTTTAAAGATAGTAGTTTTTCGATCAGAACTATCCTGTACTGTCCAGTATTCTAATGCTTAGTAAACCTTTAATTGTCTTGCTATCCTGATAGAGTTATTTGTATCGGTAGATTCGGAATAAAGGATTTATTAAATTGTAAGCACAATGGATATTTTTTGCATTTTTATACCAATGTACCAATTAAGTACATTAATGAAAATTGCAAGTCCAAGCATTTCAAGTGTCTCTTCAATTGTATATAGCAGCCTGTATCCTAAGCTTAAACCATAGGTTTCAAAAATATTGTTTCCGATGGTTTCAAAAACAATGGCGCCTAATAAAAATATGCCTGCTGCCAAAAACATACCAATGAGTAGTTTTTTATTGAGGTGATTGAAGAAAGGAATGTAAATCAAGGCAATTCCTGCCAAAACTAATCCGAAAACAAGTAGGCTGGAATAATAAAAAAATGAAGAATTATGATACTGTTCCTGAAGAAAAGTGAATAAAAATTCATGGATGGATATGGCTTCATCTAACATTAAAAGGAAAAACAAGAAAGAAATACCTAGCCATCTCAAATGTTTTTTACCGCTTGATTTTTTATAAACCGCAATGATTAACAATAAAAGGGACGCGACCAGAAATTGTAGGGTAGAGAATAAAGAGGGAATATTTGCCTCCTGATTAAAATCAAAAAGCAGTATTAGGAACGAGCCTAAAGTGTCATTTTGATCGAGATTAATAGCCAGAAAGATGCTGATAATATTTAAAACTAGCAACAATAAGATTGCCACTAAAAAAGCTTTAAAAAGCTTTTCCGTAGGAATGAAGAATTTCATTGGGTGAGGGTTTGGTTTTTAGTATGGGTAATGTAGGGGTGATCTCAAGATAATGAAAGAATCATTATTTTCAAAAAATAACCTAGTTTAGCTACCCAAAAAAACCTTGACCATTATTTTTCTAATGGTCAAGGTTTTCAATCTAATGTGTTAATAACCATTGTTTTACCCTCGGGTTAAAATCATCGATATTTTCCCAATGGAAGGCGTGCCCACTTTTAGAGTAGGTGTGTAAATCTGAGTTTGGAAGGTTTTCAGCAACTTCTTTGGTCATCCATAGCGGGGTGAATTTGTCCGCTTCACCTCCTAAGACAAGCACAGGTTGCTTTATTTCTTTCAATTGTTCCAGGATATAGTGTTCCATGCAGGCAGCAGCTTGTCCCTCAAGTCCGATTAATGGTTGGGGGTTGGTGTCATTATTGGCCTTTAACCTGTCTTCAAGCATTCCTTTGTAGGTTTCTTCATTATCAAAGGAAGCTTTAGAATAAATTAACAGTTGAATATATCGATTAAATTCATCTGGTTTTAGTCTGGCTTTGATGTCCATCATATGACGGAAAATA
>NZ_CAXBOC010000518.1:0-3756 GCF_963976465.1 uncultured Cyclobacterium sp.
TTTTATTGCACAATATATCCTTATTTGGTTGACTTTGTGTAGTTTTATTACCTTTTATATTTAGATTGCCTCCTTTAAAATTTCGAAGGATTGATATTTATGTTTTTCTTACCAACCCATATCAAAACCATTCTGAGTAAGGTTTTTAAAGTATACATTATTATTAACCATATTGATCAATTAACAAGCAACACCCCGTTAGCTTTGAAAGTAAATGTGTTTCATATATGGAGGATTGCTTACAACGCACTAATAAATGCACAGTGCACCTTATTCGCCTTCCAACTACCACTAAAACTAAGGAATAAATACTAAATAAAAAACCCTTTGAACCCTTGAATAGGGGTTTTTAAAATTTTTAATTGCTTATTTTATGCCATTTTTGTTTTCCATGCAAAGCCTCAGGTAATCTATCATCAGTTCTTAATAAAAAAATTCCGGCTAAAACCCTGTTTAACCCCTCATTTTACCAAAACACTTTACTTCACCCCTTCTCCCTTGTCAGTTTTTGGTCAAATGCTTTGGTTAAAACTTAAAAAATACTGCCAAAAAGGCGGAAATTTCCGGCTAAAACCTAATAATTATCAGTAAAAACCTAATAATTTCCACCTAAAAGGTGGAAGCTTGAATAAAAAAGCTGAAATCATCGAGCTCGAAAGTACCCCTCCCCACTTCTGAACCTAGAAAATTTGACCTTATCCAAAGACTTTTCCTGAAATTTTGTCCTATTTTCCATTTTACACCTCGTTTTTTGTCAGTTTTGGGTCAAATTTTTCAGGTTTGAGGTGAAAATTAGGAGTTCTGAACCGGGAAATTCGAGTTAAAAGGTCCAAGCTTGTCAGTTTTAGGTACCCCACCCCTGTTTTAAGGTGGGTAATTGAGGTTATAAACTCCAATGGGTAGGTTCTGAAGTACCCTACCCCACTTCCGAAGTCCCCCTCTTTGGCCCCTACGGCTTCGACAGGCTCAGCCTCCGGGAGGGGGTTTCTACGGCTACCACTGGTCCAAGTTTAACGTAGTGTAACTTGGACCTACAATACTGAAAGTTTTCAACTTTTTGAAATAAATCCTGAATTCAATCCGGGTAGAAATAGTCAATATCTTTTTAACGTTCTTCGACCCCTACGACTTCGACAAGCTCAGCCTCCGGGAGGGGATTTCTGCGGCTTCGACAAGCTCAGCCTCCGGTGAGGATCATAAAAAAAATAAGCGTGAATCCTATCCACGCTTATTTCTTTTTTGTGGCCCTTTAGGCTATTGATATTTATTGCTTGCTGATGGTAAAATCCATCTTGCCGGCCTGTACATTGCCATTGCTTGTAAGGTTGATTCGGTACATTTCTTGTCCCCACTTGCTTGCTACGCCTTCATCTTCCGGTAAATCAAAAGGCATTTTCTCCACTTCTACCTCCATATCATTTGGATTGTATTGGATTTCAAATGGTGACACCTTTCCGTCTTTGCCCTTGTAGGCTATAGAGATTAGACCGGGTTTGACCACCTCTACCGGATAAACGGTCATCAGGTGTTGAATAATCTCTCCGGCCTGGGAAAGCTTGTAGGTATCCTTTACCGTTACCCTTTTTCCACGGTTCATCTCCAAGTCTCGCTGCCAGGAGACAAGTCCAGCCGATTCAGGATAGGACTCGCTAATATCCAAAGTCATGGATGAACTTCTTTTATTGGTTTCATATGACACCTTGCTGGCCTGGTAAGCCCTTCCGGCTTTTTGGGTGACGCCATTGATAGTAGGCATGTTGTGGTAATCAGAACGGTTGAACCAAATGGAGTACCGCTCCCCACTGAAGGTCCTTCGGGTATAGGTGCCACTTCCCACATCGATTAGCACGGGAAGCCCATCGTAAAACACTACATAGTTTCCGATATCATTGTGGTTGTGGCTTTCATCATTGTGCCCACCCTTTGCTGCTAGAAAAAAGCCATCTGAACTTCCTTCCTGGTCTCTGGCTACCATTACCTGAATGTCTTTTAGCCAAACATCTTTAGGCAAGGGAAGCCCCTTTTCTGCATTGTCCAATTCTTCCTGCATAAACACTTCAAAGAAATGCCTGAAATAATGAAACCTTGGCAGGGCCTTTTCATTTTGGTCTATATAGTAGGCTCCAAACTTCATCATGTTCGGATCCTCAATGGCCTTGCCATACCTGTAAATCATGGCTGCGGCCATTTTAGGCTTAGGGCTTGCATCCGCAAAATTCAAGAAATAATCTTTGCTGATCTGCGCTCTATAAATAAAGCGCCCCATATTTTTTACCTTTTCATCTTCGAAAGCAAATTGAAAAGCACCGTCAGTAGCCTCATTCAATAAGGAAAGGTTATCAAACAAAGAAGCCGCAGCTGCGCCCCAATACCCCGGTCCTTCATCACAACCTCCATCTTCTGGATATGGTGTCAAAAATTCGTCCAATACTTGGGTGGCTTTATTGATATGGGCTACTCTTTTTTCCTCATCATCTTCCAGCAATAAGGCTGCATTGATCCAGTTGGAGCAAATCCATGGATTCCAGTTGTTAGGTGGTCTTCCATTTTCATTGGCAGCCATCCAACCGTGGTGTTTGTTCATCAGAGGTTCAAAAATTCTGTATTCGGTTTCATACCGGATTCTTTTTCTTATCTGCGGAGAAATCTCATCAAATTTATCTCCCAAAAAGTAATCTGCCCAGGCCAAATAAGTGGCTGTTTCGGCAGCAAATAAGTCTACAAATGGCTTGGAAACGTCCATCAAACCGGAGTATTCATCTGTTTTGGGAAGGTGAGCGGGCACTCCCCAAAAAGATTCCTCACAAATGGACCAGACGCCATTGACTATGGGATCAATAAACCTCCCCTTGTTTTCATAAAGCTCCGCCAATATCATGGCCCCTAAAATCCTCCTCTTCTCAAAGGTGATGTCTTGGTATTCTGTTCGGTTTCCATTTCTGTGAATTAACAAAGATTTGGTGGCAGGAATATAAGGCCAGGAATAATCGATATGCTCATTGGCATAATCAAGGAAAAACTCCATTTGCTCTTTGTCTGCCTTGCTCCAGGCTTCCCTATTGGCCAATGCCGGAAATGGTTGCCAATCTTTCAGTGGAATCAATACTTCTGCAAGCTCTTGTTCACTGTACTTACTACTGACCAGATGCTGGCCGAGCAAATTTGCGGATAATAAAATCCCTGAAATAAACAGGAATAGGTGTTTTGTTTTACTCATTTTTATATGGGTTTATTCAATTACTTGTAATACAGCCTGTGCGCTCCCCCTGACAAAGGGATTTTCATCCATCCATCCTCCGTCTCCGGCCGTTCTATTAATTTATCGTCAATGTAAAGTCTTTTCGAAGTTTTATTTTTTAAATAAACGGCTGTTCTTTCCCTGGCAATGACACTTATAAATCGATGATTCATCCATAAGGTAAGCTTATGATCTGCTTTAAATTCCAGCTCACCATCAGAAAAATCTGTAGCATTTTTCACGAATATAAAATTGCTCGCTCCAGCTATTTCTCTATGGATAAAGAAATCTCCCGTAAAGTGAAACTTATCATAGGATATGGTACGATCCGGTGTATGGCTGTTAAAAACAAGGTCCTCTGCCCCATCCTTATGTTGAATTAAATGGGCATCATGGGTAGCCTGCACACTTGGCTGAAGCTGCATGCCTTTGTCCGGTTCAGCCAGAGGGTTTAATAAGGTCACAATGTTTTTTTTGCCTGATTCCTCCGGGGAATAAATGGCTTCCAATCTGGAATG
>NZ_CAXBOC010000519.1:0-3745 GCF_963976465.1 uncultured Cyclobacterium sp.
AAAGCTGCAGAGTATTTTTCATACAAATACTCTTGGCTTTGTTTACTTCTGGCCCTCAGCCCTTTTATTAATGCTTCTTCTTCCAAAAAAGATATGGGTCAATAATGAGAATTACAAATTTTGAACTTATTTAAAATCTTAAAGGTGGATTACCTCATCATAAGCAGCAGCCGCTGCTTCCATTACAGCTTCAGACATGGTTGGATGTGGGTGTACAGTCTTGATAATCTCATGTCCTGTTGTCTCCAGTTTTCCAATTTCAGCTATCATTTCAGTCACATTGTAACCAATCATATGAGCTCCCAAAAGCTCCCCATATTTGGCATCAAATATCAATTTAACAAAACCATCTTTGGCTCCGGCAGCAGAGGCTTTACCGGAAGCAGTAAATGGAAATTTACCAACTTTAATGTCATATCCTGCTTCCTTGGCTTTGGTTTCTGTATAACCCACAGAAGAGATTTCAGGCAAACAATACGTACAGCCGGGAATATTATTATAGTCAAGGGGTTCTGGGTTTTGACCAGCTATGTTTTCTACGCAAATGATTCCTTCTGCAGAGGCCACATGAGCCAAAGCAGGCCCTGGGACTACATCACCAATGGCATAATAACCCGGCATATTGGTTTTGTAAAACTCATCAACTTTTATCTTGCCTCTATCCACTAGAATCCCAACATCTTCAAGTCCACAATTTTCTACATTGGAAACCACTCCAACAGCTGATAGCACTACATCACAATCTAAATTTTCTTCTCCACTTTTGGTCTTAACAGTTACTTTGCAGCCTTCTCCTTTGGTATCCACATTGGTTACCTCAGCACTGGTCATCACCTTAATACCTTTCTTTTTGTAAATTTTCTCAAGTGTCTTGGATACTTCTTCATCTTCATTTGGAACGATACGATCCAAGAACTCAACGATGGTCACATCCACTCCTATAGAACTGTAAACATAGGCAAATTCAACACCTATGGCTCCAGAACCTACCACAACCATTTTCTTGGGCAATTTATCCAAGGTCATGGCTTTGCGATAGCCTACGATTTTTTCATTATCTATTTTTAATGCAGGTAACTCCTTAGACCTTCCACCGGTAGCAATTATGATACTGTCAGCACTATAAACAGTTTTATTGCCATCTTTGTCTTCTACTTCAACTTTTTTGCCCGGTTGTACTTTTCCCCAACCCATCAATTTTTCAATTTTGTTCTTTTTAAACAAAAATTGAATGCCTTTGCTCATTCCTTCAGCTACATTACGGCTACGCATGATGATATTCTCAAAATTAACGCTTGCATTATCTACGGAGATACCATAATCCTCAGCATGGTTAATGTATTCAAATACCTGCGCACTTTTTATCAAAGCTTTGGTAGGAATACAACCCCAATTCAAACAAATCCCCCCTAGTTCCGCAGCTTCTACTACTGCAGTTTTTAATCCTAATTGAGAAGCTCTTATTGCTGCTACATATCCACCTGGACCACTGCCCAGAACAATGACATCGAATTTCGTTGAAGACATATTTTTGACTTTTAATTACAGTTTTGCTATGCAAATTTATAATAAATTAGTTCAGAAAAAAATTTGGTTTTACATATAAAAGTGAATATAAATCCAATTATTCATCAGGTCGGGTAACGATCATCAAAATGTAAGGCCTACTAATTAATTATTCAGTAGCCCATATTTTATAATAAATAGCTATTTTTGAATTGAATTAAACAATAAAAACATTGACTATGGGATTACTTACAGGTAAAAAAGCCTTGGTAACAGGGGCTTCCAAAGGAATAGGCAGATCAATTGCCATCCGTTTTGCTCAGGAAGGTGCTGATGTGGCCTTTACATATTTATCTAGTGTAGAAAAAGGAGAAGCTCTCGAAAAAGAATTGACGGCTTTTGGCATTAAAGCAAAAGGCTTTCGCTCCGATGCCTCCGATTTTGCGGCAGCAGATAAATTAATTGGCGATACGGTGGCATTTTTGGGAGGAATAGATATCCTTGTAAATAATGCTGGAATAACTCGTGACAATTTATTGATGAGAATGTCGGAAGACAATTGGGATGAAGTGATCAATATTAATCTCAAATCTTGTTTCAATACTGTGAAGGCAGTAACCCGTACCATGATGAAAGCCAAATCAGGATCCATTATCAACATCACCTCTGTCGTAGGGGTGAGAGGCAATGCCGGACAGTCTAATTACGCAGCTTCAAAGGCCGGGATCATTGGCTTTACCAAATCAGTAGCCCTAGAATTGGGGTCAAGAAATATTCGCAGCAACGCGGTGGCCCCCGGGTTTATAGAAACAGAAATGACGGCAGTTCTTGATGAAAAGACTGTTCAGGGTTGGAGAGATGCCATCCCAATGAAAAGAGGAGGAAGTCCTGAAGATGTTGCCGACGCCTGCGTTTTCCTGGGATCTGATATGAGTACTTATATATCCGGCCAAACCTTGGAAGTAAATGGTGCCATGAATACTTAAAGAACCACCAAATAATGTATATTGTTGCAGCCCGGGGTGCTTACCTTGGGCTGCTTCGTTATAAAGTTTTTTCAAAACCATTTAAATTATATCACTATGGCCCTCTCTCTTATTAAAGCGGATGAACTTGTCCAACTTCAAGGGGTGGACAACCTCATTCTGATTGATGCACGTTTTCATTATCCAGCCTATGTTGAAGAACATCTTGAGGGAGCCTTTCATGTAGATTTAAACAAGGACTTATCTCAAATTGATGAGGATCCGGCAAATGGCGGTCGCCATCCCTTACCCTCTCCACAAGCATTTGGAGAATTAATTGGACAACTTGGTATCACTCCCGAAACTCATGTGGTAGTCTATGATGACAAACAAGGATCCATGTCTGCGGCTCGTTTCTGGTGGATGCTTAAAGCTTTGGGTCATGAAAAAATTCAGGTATTGGACGGTGGTTGGCAAGCAGCCAAAAAGCAAGGATTTCCTTTGGAAAGTACATTGCCCACTGGTCAACAAGCAGCTTCCTATCCTGCCAGCCATTGGCAATTACCGATTTCAAGTATCAATGAGGTGAAGACTGCAACAATGTTAAAGGAGAAAATAATTATTGATGTAAGGGAAAACGAAAGGTATAGAGGGGTTGTGGAGCCTATAGACAAAATTGCAGGTCATATACCGGGAGCAGTAAACCTGCCTTTTTCAGAAAATCTGGATGAGAATGGCCTTTTTTTACCTCAAGAAATATTGAGAGAAAAGTACCTGCAAACTTTTAAAGGCCAGACATCAGAAAACATTATTGTACATTGTGGTTCGGGAGTCACAGCTTGCCATTCTCTTCTGGCCATTTGCACTGCAGGGCTGGATATACCCAACCTATATGTAGGCTCTTGGAGCGAGTGGTCTAGAAATAACCTACCTATAGCCACATTATTATAAACATTCAATTGTTTACCCGGATGATTTAATAGAATTTCCGAACTTTCAGGAACCGTTAAAATCACAAGAAAACCAGGCTGTTTAGGGCTTTTATCATTAGCAATGCTATGGTGAACCTGTCTACCGGCCTTAGGCAGGCCTAAAAACAGCAACAAAGTGGCTGATTTTGTCCGCCGTGGGGAATCAGCACGGAATAGATTGTCTTTTGAGTATTTCGGATTCAACACATTAAAACAAAATAAACTTCCACTAGAATGCTGTAGTGATGGCAACCTTTTTTACTAAGGGGTTGGCTTCAGCAACTACCACTCCAATTTAATTCT
>NZ_CAXBOC010000520.1:0-3735 GCF_963976465.1 uncultured Cyclobacterium sp.
AGAGGATTCTACACCCAGCCCGGGAGATTGCTCTCTGTAGATGTTTCCAGGTAAACAGGTCGGTCAAGTGTTTTGGAATAATCCAATACATTCTTCAGGATCTTAGTGCCAAAGCCATTTTTTTGCTTTTCCGGGCTTACCCCAACAAACCATAAATAGGTGAAAGGCTCTTTGGGATAATGTTTTTTTATAAAGGACTCCCTGGACAAAGCTTTGGGAATATTTCCCACCCCAATGGTTTTGAAAATTAACTGTATATCCAGATACGTACTTTTCCAAGAGAATTTTTTCTTATCCTGAAACTGTATCATGGCGCAAGCATTGCCATCCTCTGAAATAAAAACTTCCCCCATATCAATGCAGTTTTCAAAAGAATACTCCATCAAATAGCGAATTTTCTCTTCTTCTTTACCAGCAATGTAGTTGACACTTTTGTTTTTTTTGAATGCTTTCAACAGGATGGTTACGACCTTTTCCCTGTCATTTTGGGTTGCTTTTCTCATTTGATTTTCTTTGTTAAAATCCGAGTTGCGAGGATTTTTCTTCTCCACTCCAAATTACACAACTGTCAAACAGGAAGGGAAATGGGAGGGGCAAGTTCGTTTTTGGTAGAAAAAAAACCAGCGGTTTTTTGTCGGACAAAGACACAACTTGCAAGGATCGCGCACAGCGGAATTCTAGTGGCACCAGCGTGTTATTTAGCCTCTAGTCGGTTAAGTAAAGAACTGTTTTAATATAAATTAATAACTAAATATTACTAATAATATTGTTAAACATATGTTTTTATCTAAGTATATGCAAATTAATATTATATTTTTATTGGGATATAGGGATCTTTAAATATATGGTAATATGTGTATTTGGATACCTGAATAGGCATTTATTATTGGAACTCAGCATTCCATTTTTCGTCATTCCCCCCTCCCTTTCGGAATATAATTATGTATAGCATTATTTGAATAGGAATGTATGTAAGTATTGGTATATAGGCATTTGCATATTCAACAATTTGTAAGGCAAAGCCTTAAGTCTCATCCAATCCTCTAAACATTTTCTTCGTTTTTTCTGTAGTATCCTAAAAATCTTAATTTGTTCGGTTACCTTTTTACGCCTAAATTTTCCCTACTCATCCAATACTCGTTTAAATCTTTATGGGAATGAAATAATTCTGACTGGTCTCTGCAATGAGGTAGGCTATCCATTAATTTTCTGGCCGCCTCTTTCCCTGCCTTATCCCTGTCCAAAAATAAGTTTACACGGCTGTACTTATTTATTTTCGAATAATATCCCTGTAAATTGGCCAAAGAATTGAGCACCATAAAGTCCTCTTGGTAATGGACCCCTTTTCTCATCTCCCTATAACTCAGCAGGTCAAATATTCCTTCAAAAAGGCAAAGATCAGCTGAATTGTTACAGTAGGTAGATACCCCCTGGGCAGTGCAGCCTTTCCAATATTTGTTACGAATTGCCCAACCATTTTCATGAGGGTTGCCTAGACCAAAATATCTGTTGTCACCAATGCGGTAATAGACTTCACGGCAAAATTCTTTAGCTGTATCCAGAAGGATTCGCCTTGATTGAAGGTAATCCGTTATGGCACTATTGTTTCCTATTGGTTTGGTTTTTATAATCTTGATTCCTGCAGCTGTCTCCTCAGATGGGTCGGGTCGGGGAATAGCAGGCTGGTGAAGAATAAAAGAAGATCCACTTACCGTTTCGATTTCTCTAATGGCATCTGGAACATTATAAACAGGATTCATTTTAAGAACCAGGTCAATCAGCGTCCCTCCAGCATTACCATCTCCGAAATCTACCCATAGATTTTTGCTGGGGCTTACCTTAAAAGAAGGGGTTGATTCCTCCCGGTAGGGAGAATAGTAAAAACAATAACCTGCTTTTACTTTACTTGGTCTGATTCCCATCTGGTCCAGATAGGTTATTATGGATATTTTATTTGCTTCTTTTGCATTCATTGTTCTTAAGTTTAATTTTTTTGAAAAACCACTTACTACAGCTACTACCTTACTACAAATACCCCTTTAATTATTGATATTCAGTTGCTTACATCTCTTATGAATCAAAAACCATCTTACTACAAAAGAGCTGTTTGTAGTAGCTTGTAGTAACTTTAATTATTTTATCTTACTACAGTTTATTTACCTGTAATTCAAATATTTACCCCCTATTTGTAGTAAGTAGTAGGTTGGTTTTGTTTTATGTAGTATCCCTTTTCGGGGAAGGCTTGGGTTTCGTTTCTTCGTACTTGGGTCTGAACATAACCAAGCAGTTTCAAGGCTTTCCCAATCTCCACAGGGCTAATTCTTAGATTGCCGGAAATATTTAAAGCCAGCTGATGGCAGATATCCGTTGCAGTCATGAATTTGTCATGGTCCTCTTTAGTGCCTGGTGAAAAGAACTTTTGCACCAGCTCTACTTCAGGAGAAATGGTTTTGTACTGGTTGTTCATGATTTCATTTTCCCGAATTTCTTTTGCTGTCATTTCATAATGAAAATTTGTCAGGTATAACTGATAAGCCTGTGCCCAAACCCTATCGATTTTAATTTCTTTTATGTAATTCCAATTAATTTCCTTTACCGTAAAGCAGAGCCAACGCACGCTTCCTGTTACATCCGTGAGAAACTCGGCCTTATTGGTAGATCCCCATATTGAAGCCCTTCTCGGTTCCATTTTAGGCTTCTTGTCATAAGGATGCCTGACTTTGACTTGTGATTTACTCATCAGTGTTTTTTGGGCATTGATCTCGGTTTTAGAAAGTGTGGAAAGCTCATCCTGAATGATTCCGAAATTCTGGCTCAAGGCGATAAGACTGTCCTTATCTACAGAGATATTTTCAGCTTGGTATGTCTTCAGCTGATCTGGAATCAGGAAACGTGTAAGTGTGGTTTTACCACTATTCTGTTGCTCCTGTACAAAGATCAAGGCTTGCTTATTGAAAAAGTCATCGCGGAGACAACAGGCCACACAGCGCACCAGCCATTTTTTAAACTGGATCTCAAATCGTTCTTGTCCTTGTACCTGAATATAACGAGTGAATTTCCGGATATAATCTCCATGGTTGACTTCACTCCAGGTGTCTCGAAACTGTTTAAAGTAATTCAAGAAAGGATTTGTTTTTGGGATAAAATCTGAAGACAGAAAGGTATTGATCTCTGCCACCGAAGTACGGTATCCCTCCTGTCGGCATTCTATGTAAAGCGTATGGGGATTGACTGGGTGGTACTTCTTTCCTTCTTTTTCTTTTGCAAAGACCTCGTTGAGTACCATGTTATTTTTAAACTCATATTTTGACATCAGGAATCTGATCATTCGAATGGTTGCACTCGAAGATTTCTCATCAATCTTTTTGATAGGGGTTTCATCGTCCATATTTCTGTAGATTTGGGTTGATTTTTCCATACAGAAATGGTATATTTATCTCACTAAAAACGGGATACCATTTCCTAATGAAATTAATTAAGGCGGATCGGGCATGATCCGCTTTTATTTTTTCCGACCGTTTTTCTGGTGACCGGCATTCAGTATATCTGACTTTTTAAAATACACCCTAGTGTTAATCACCTGTTCCTTCAGAAAGCCTTCCCTCCTCCAGTTGTTGATCGTAGTGCGGGAGCGCCCGAGAAGTTTCATCGCCTCAGGTATCTGTATCAATTCATCATCAGGAGTGGCTGGTTGCAACTCTGGGATTATCCTTGAAGCTACTTCTTCAGCTATCT
>NZ_CAXBOC010000521.1:0-3715 GCF_963976465.1 uncultured Cyclobacterium sp.
TTAATTAACGTTTTCACCTTCAATTGCTTCTCCTTTATTTGATTGGCATAAATTCCAACCACCTTCTCGGCTTTTTCAAGCAAATTCACCTCTAAAAGTTCGACCTCTATCGCATTCAATTGGGCCTGAGCCCATTTTAATAAATTGTCCAATAATTCAAAAGAACTTTTAGAAGAAGCTTTGGCCACCTTCAAAAAAGTGTCAAGGTTTTCTTTATCACCTTGCACACTGTACTCACTTGCCAATTCTAGCAAAGTATAAAGATTACCTATGGGACTACGCAGATCATGAGCTATAATTGAAAACAGCTTATTTTTTGTATCAATTTCGGCTTCTAGCTCTTTCTGCTTATTTTTTAAATTATGATTGAGCACAAAATAATCCCTAGTCCCCTTATACTTATTTTCTACCAAAAAATAGGCGCTTATACAAATCGCTACCGCTATCGGCCACCAACGAAGTGTATCACTTGCTGAAAAAGAACTATACAATTCAAAGAGTATGAAATTTGTAAACAAACCATAAACTAGTAAAATTAACATATGCTTGCTCTTCCAAACGAGGAGTAATGCAGGAATGATAAAAATAGGAATATTTGAAAGTATTAAGGGCCCTAAAGATCTTTCACTCAAGGTCAAGGAGGTAAGCACTGCATTACAAGAAATAAGCCCTATAGAATTCCCATAGGCAAGAATAAATGGATTTTTTACCCTCCCGCCTATAAACCAAGAGGCGAGTAGAACAATTGGAGTAATTAGGCTAATGAAAATATATGGAGATACCTGCATCTCGGTATTGTAATACCTCAAGGTTAAGCTTCCCAATAGACAATAAGTAAAAAGCCCAATCCAAACCGACTTTCTTGCCCCCTCCCCTAACAAAAGCAATTGCTTTTGTTTCCATAAGGTTTCAGTAGTAGCAGTATTAAGCGGTTTAGTCATAATTAGATCTTTTAGTATATCCCTGCATCATTTGTGTTATATAAAAAATTAGAGTTACTATCAAATTCTGAATAGCATATCACATTTAAGGCTATTTTCACATATTAGGTAAATATTAAAATTGATATAATTCTAGGCAAATCAACAAAAATAGGCTTAAACAGTTTATTTATTTAACAAAACTAAGACCTTTTAGGAACTAAAAAAAATAGCCTGAATTTTGACGCTATCAGTAGTATATCAAGAGTTTAGCCATTAAGCATAAAAATACAAAATCCAATCATATCACCTATCGGAATAATTAAATATAGAAACATCAAAAATGAAAATAATAAAATTAATTCTTTTACAATTATTCATCCTATGTTTGAGCGCCTTCAATACCTACTCTCAAAAACTTCATTCAGGAGAATTTTACCAGGAATATAGCCAGACCATTTCACTACCCCCACAAGCTGGGCTCGATGTAGTTAAATTGTTTAAAAATCAAGACCGCATCAAAGCAATCACCTCCCATGGCATATTTTATTACCAAAACGAAAAATGGACAGGCAGACCTTATGTTTCCGGAATAATCAATGCCAGCATTGACAAAGGGCAAACCGTTTGGATGAACAACGACAAGACGATATGGTCTGAAAAAGGGGAAAGAATTCCTAACCCTCCACGAACCCATGCACGGCAAGCCATCACCGCCACTCTTTGGTTAGACAAAAACTCCTTACTCACTGCAACTACCCACGGCTTGTACCTATGGAATGGTTCCTGGGAAAAAGACCTTTCCTTCCCGGAAATAAAGATCAATGCCATCACACAGGACAGTGAAGGCACCGTTTGGATTGCTTCAGACGAAGGACTCTGGCAGAAAAAATCAACAGAATGGCTGGACATCGACAAAATAGGCTTGGCACTTGGCCATAACAGCCAATACCTGACTGTCACCACCGGACTGAAAGGAGACGACATCTTCTTTAGCTCCCCAAAAGCAATTGCCGCTCTTGCCTCAGACGGTAACCACTGGCTCAAAAGAGGTGCTGATGGACTGCCCTACGGTCCGGCAACAACAATTCTTGAAACAGACAGCTTGTTATGGATAGGCACTGCAAAAGGCCTGATTCGCAAGGGCAAAAACTGGAGGTATTATACCAGCAAAAGATGGCTGGTTGATGATCAAATCAACGACATCCTAGCCATCGAACCGGGGAAAGTATGGGTGGCGACACCCAGTGGCATTTCCGAAATTGGACTAAAAGCCATGACCTTGGAAGAAAAGGCCAATGGCATCGAAGACATCATCGAAAAAAGACACAACAGGATAGGCATCATCAACAGGTCTAAACTAGCCATCTCCGGTGACATTAACAGTAGCTTTCTAGAAAATCAAGACAATGATGGTCTTTGGACTTCCTGCTATTTAATTGCCGAATCCTTTAGATACGCTGTCACCAAAAGTGAAGATGCCAAGGCCAAGGCAAAACGTACTTTTGAAGCGCTGGAAAGACTAGAAACAGTAACAGGAATACCAGGATATCCCGCAAGGTCTTATGTAAGATCAGAAGATCTTTTGGCTCCCTCCAGGTCTCCGCACCCTAAAAACTGGCACCCATCACCTGACGGAGAATGGCAATGGCTCGACGACACCAGCTCAGACGAAATTGTGGGACATCTATTCTCCATGGCCCTGTATCATGATTTCGTAGCAGATGAAGCAGATAAAGAGAAGGTGGTTGACTTAATTGACAGGATCGTTAGCCATATTATAGACAATGACCTGCAATTGATTGATTATGATGGCAAACCTACCAGATGGGCCATTTGGACTCCCGACTCCCTGAACAGATCTTCCAATTGGTATTACGAAAAAGGTTTGAACTCATTGCAAATCCTATCATCCTTACAAACAGCCTATCATTTCACAGGAAAGACCAAATACAAAAAAGTTTACCAGCATTTGATAGAGAAAGAAGGCTATGCACAAAATGCCTTACAGGCCAAGATGACCGATCCTTTTGATATCAGTCATTCTGATGACATATTAAATTTCTTTCCTTACTACAATTTACTAAAATACACACCCAAAGAAGATCCCAATTACCCACTCTACCTACAAAGCCTCCAAAGATCTTGGAAAGCAGTACAAACAGATAATATGCCTGTTTGGAACGTTATTGCCAGCGCCTTATTAAAAGAAGACAAGGATTTAAACATCGTATTGCATGAAATCCAAACTTTTCCTTTGGACATGATTACCTGGTCTATCGATAACAGCCATCGCTGGGACCTCAGGATTGATGAATTTCCTGGCAAAGGAAGAAGCCCACAAGCTTACACCGCCATCCCTTCACCGGAAGGCAATACCTTTAGATGGAACACCAACCCAAAACAATTGAAAATTAGCGGAGGGGGGAAAACTGAAGTAAGTGGCACTTATTACCTCGTAGCTTACTGGATGGGGAGATATTATGAGTATTGGGAGTAAAAAACTAAAAACCACCTAAAATAAAAGCCGCTTAAAATATATTTAAGCGGCTTTTTTATGTTTGCCTAACAGCATAACCAGTGTACCAGGAGCGGGAATCGAACCCGCACGACCGTGAGGTCACAAGATTTTAAGTCTTGCGTGTCTACCAGTTCCACCATCCCGGCAACATTAGCGACAACTAATATAGAAAAAGCATAGCCATTTTCACTATAATTGCCATCTAAATAATAAAGCCCTTCTTCAAGGGCTTTATATGAGCGAAAGACGAGATTCGAACTCGCGACCCCGACCT
>NZ_CAXBOC010000522.1:0-3709 GCF_963976465.1 uncultured Cyclobacterium sp.
GCTCTCTTGATAATTTTAAATACTCCCCCCCTGCCAAGCGCTATGAAAATTTGGTGGAAACCAGACCTGATTTGGTCCAAAGGGTTCCTCAACATCAACTGGCAAGTTTTCTGGGAATTACTCCCCAATCCCTTAGTCGATTAAAAGCAAGACTACAGAAAACAAAAAAGAATTAAAATTCATTTGTTAACTTAAGTGAACGTTTTTTAGGGCCTTTCCGCTGCAACTTTGCATTATCTTTTAACTTAAAACATTAAAAAAATGCAAAAATTGATAGTAGTATTTGGCTTCATCTTCTTATGTACCTTACCTATCCAACTAAAAGCGCAATATGCAAAACAAGACACCTCTTACAGTAAGTTTTTCATAGGGAGTACATTTTTTATGTTATACAATTTCGTCCCTGACGACAATTCTCCAAAATTTGTACAACTCAACTTAGGTTATCGCTTAGGCCCTAAAGATGCTTTATCCTTAGAGCTTAAAACTTGGGAATATGGCTGGTCTCTAGGAATTCCTTACGGAGATAAATATGAAGCGCCGGAAGAAAAATTTCCCGGAAAGATTAGTGAATATGGATTTGCTTTTGCCTACCAGCATTTTTGGTGGAAGGGATTGTACACAGGTATACATGTGATGAATGCCTTTCAAACATTTAAGAATGAAGAGGGAGCAAAAATTAAAAAAGGATTCCAAATATTCAATACCTACCGCCTTGGATATCAATTCAAACTCTTCCATGGTAAATTTTTTATCGAACCCTCCATAGCCATAACCCACAGACCTTACCATTCCAAAATGCCTGATGATTTTAAAGCTTTAGATGATAAATGGCCAAATTATTTCATTGGTGAACCGGGGCTTCATTTTGGTTATAACTTTTAATAGTTTTGGCTGTACGGAAGAATAGCCGGCCTTAGTGTATATTTTGTCAGCATTGTTTCAAAAAATGTTACAATGCTGACAAAATCATGTTTACTCAACTTGCTCTGAATATAAATCAAAATTGACCGTCCCATTAGCATCAGACTTTTTTTTCTAGATCCACATTTTTAATTACTCATTGATCGGTAAACTTACTCCCCATTGCATAAAAGGAACTTGTACTATAAGATAACTCTCTGTATATTAGACCTACAAACCTGAAGATTGCTGATACAGACTAGGATTGAGTCAAGAGAACAGTATCTTCAGGATTTTGCCTTTCAAAAGTGTTATAATAATGCAATAGATATGGCATTTAGCCGTCTACCTATTTTTCTACCATTTTTTGCCAACGAATCACCAATGATTATCCAAGCAGCTACCTTTTAAACTAAAAAAACAACCATGCCAGCAGTAAACCCAAAATCTCAGCAAGTACCTTACGGCCCTAAACAACTTCCATGGACTGATCAGGTACCGGAAGGAGCCGTTGTATCCAAGCCAAGCAATGATCCAAAGGAGGTATATGTTTCGGTACCTCCCAAAGATGTCTGCGGAAACTTTTCGCAAATAAATTACAGTCAGTTCGAAATCCCTCCTACAGGCTTGTCAGATGAGGAACGAGAAATAGCCTTGGCTTCTTTTAAAGAATTTATTGAAACCCAACATTCCCATTTTGCAGGGTTTCAGGGAAATCAAGACCAGAACTATGCAGATCGATTTCCTTACCTTATGGACATGCATGCCAATAATATTGGTGATCCTTTTAGCAGTGGTCGATATACCCTTAACTCTAAATTCTGTGAGCGTGCCGTCTTAGATTATTTTGCTGCCCTTTGGAATAACAATTGGCCCCATACAGCTGCTACTAACCAAAAAGATTCGAGTTCCAGGTATTGGGGATATGTTCTCACAATGGGTTTTACTGAAGGAAATATATACGGTCTTTTCAATGCCAGAGATTACCTTAAAGGCAGAACCATTCTTGAAGATCAAAAAACGAATGCGCAAATTGATGCCTATACCAGAAGAGGCAGGGAAACAAGAGGACAGCATTTTTCTTATAAAGCCCCTATACAAACTGAGGACACTTCTGAAAATGCCTACACCCCTGTGCTTTTCTATTCAGAGGATGTTCATTATTCCATTCAAAAAGCTTCACACTTATTAGAATTGCCTACATTTCAGAAAATAGGACAAAATAAATATCCCGGACAATGTCCCATTACCAATGATGGAAGTTGGCCTGAAATGGTTCCCTCCCATGATTTTGATAAAGACAATCCCCAATCAGGGTCGGTGAAAATTGAAGAATTAACAAAGTTGGTTCATTATTTTGTCGATAAAGGCTATCCTGTTGTAGTTGTAGCCAATATAGGAACCACGTGGAAAGGTGCATATGATGATGTTCCTGCCATTAATGCCATGTTTGAAAAATTAGGAGAAAAATATCCTTGGCTGTGGGAACGCAAGGTGGTATATGGGAAAGATGAAAAAGGAAATCCATTAATTGATATTCGTAGAGGTTTTTGGCTCCATGTGGATGGCGCCCTCGGTGCTGCTTATTTACCTTTTGTGGAAATGGCACATAACCGAAATCTCTTGAATGAAAAAGGCCCTATGTTTGACTTTCGCAATCCTGCGGTGATGAGCGTAGGTTGTTCTATGCACAAATGGCTTGGAGGTCCCTGGCCTTCAGGCATCTTTATGACACGTAGTGGCTATCAGTTATTACCCCCGGATGCTGCAAGTTCCTTTTTAGGTACTCCTGACACCACACTGGGAGGCTCACGTTCAGCCTTTTCACCCATGATCCTGTGGGATTATTTTTCCAGAATGAGTTATGAGGACAATATGAATAAGGCCGTAGAAACAGAAAATGTCTCGGCCTATCTAGAAACAGAACTGTTCAAGTTTGAATCCGAATTAAAAGCAAAATTTGGTTCTGAGGTCGATTTATGGATTGCCCGATCACGTTTGAGTCTGACCGTCCGTTTTCGATTGGTCAACGAAACATTAAATTACAAATGGTCCTTAGATACGGATAGGCTTTGGGTTCCTGTCAATGAAAAAGAACGCCAGTTACGGTCTTATTCCCATATCTTTATCATGCACTCTGTTGGCAAAGCGCGAATTGATGCCTTTATGGCTGATTTAAGAGAAAATTGCAAAACAGATTGGCATATAGCCTTTCCTAAGATCGATTATAGTGCAGTACCTCCAGGCCCAAATCCGGAATTTCAAATGGAGTAATATCATTTGGCGAAGAAGAGGTTAGACATATCCACGTTAACTTACTGACTTGTAATGAATAAATTTCAAATTGAACATATTGCCATTTAGATCAAAGAATTTCCACTTGGATTTCCTGAATTTTCTAAGTGAGAGTTGAAATAACAAGAATATCTGGCTGATTTCGAATCGATTTCAGCCAGATTTTTTATTTCATATTTCGAGTATATGACCTGCGTTCGTATTCAATTGATAAATTCTACGAAAATATGTTGATCTTTAGCTAAATCATAAATATAGTTGGTAATTGGAAATACCGGTGATGTTGATAGAAGAATTATTATTTTAGATGAAAACTAGCTATATTTTTAGCTGAATTTTGGGCGGCGAAAAGAAAACTTGCAAAAACAAATTGCCCCCCAAGCGCTTCAAAATAACTTCCTAAAAGGAAATTAAAATCATCTATTTATGAAAAGTATTGACGTTGTTGCAGGTATAATCCTCTATAAAAACCGTATTCTATGCGTTCAAAGACCCGAAAGCAAACAGCAAT
>NZ_CAXBOC010000523.1:0-3702 GCF_963976465.1 uncultured Cyclobacterium sp.
TTGGAGTAGTGGAAGATATGATTACACAAGCCCCTTATGAGCCAGTTAAGCAAGGCCTTTATGTTTTTGACAAGCATGGGAATTCCAGTTTCTATAATTTAAGATTGAATCCAAATCAAAGTGCAAGTCAGAATATTGCCATCATAGAAGGGGTATTCAAAGAACATTTTCCGGATCTTCCTTTTGAGTATGATTTCGTGGATAGCGAATACGGGGCAAAATTTGCCTCAGAGGAACGGATTGGGACACTATCCGGAATTTTTACTGCTTTGGCCATTTTAATCAGTTGTCTTGGTTTATTTGGGCTAACCTCTTTTGTTGCAGAGCAGCGCACCAAAGAAATTGGGGTTCGAAAAGTATTGGGGGCAACCGTGTTCAACGTTTGGGGTATGCTGTCAAAGGATTTCCTTAAACTGGTCATCATCTCTTGTTTTATTGCAGTACCTATTGCCTATTATGTAATGAATGGCTGGTTGCAAGATTATCCTTATCACATGCTTCTTGAATGGTGGATTTTCGCCTTGGCCGTTATCGGTGCCATGATGGTAACGGTTATTACGGTAAGTTTTCAAGCCATTAAGGCAGCGAATTCGAATCCGGTAAAGAGTTTGCGAACAGAGTGAGAAAGTGCACAGTGGCAGTGAACTGTACATTATCGTAGTAGAAAGAAGAACTATAGTTGTGCGATAAATACGGTAGATATTAAAAAATAAATCAAAATCCAAACCCGTTCCCACTCCCAAGGATGTGGAATGGGGGAGGAAGAAAAATAAGCATTATGCTAAAAAACTATCTAAAAATCGCTTGGCGAAGTATTAAAAGCGAAAAGCTCTTCACGTTCATAAAGGTTGGGGGCTTTGCCATGGGTATTGCTGCTTGTCTATTAATTGCATTATTCATTAATGACGAACTCAGCTATGACCAACAATACAAAAATAAGGATCGTATCTATAGGGTGGTGTTGCAAGGTGTGATGGATGGTGAGCTAAGAAAAAGCGTTCATTTTCAATTGCCTTTTGCTGATGCCCTACAATCCGATTTTCCGGAGATAGAAAAGGCAGGGAAAATAAATATGAGCGAGCTCTTTGGGGCAGGTAAAAGGGGGCTGCGCCTGGCTGGCGAATCCCAGAACAATTTTGAGGACGGATTTGTATTTGCCAACCAGAACATCCTTGAAATTCTAGAGATCTCCTTGGAACAAGGTAATGTTGA
Source organism: uncultured Cyclobacterium sp. (assembly GCF_963976465.1). Taxonomy (NCBI): domain Bacteria; kingdom Pseudomonadati; phylum Bacteroidota; class Cytophagia; order Cytophagales; family Cyclobacteriaceae; genus Cyclobacterium; species uncultured Cyclobacterium sp. The sequence goes on from NZ_CAXBOC010000523.1 coordinate 1,213, forward strand.
GGAGGCCTTGAACCAACCTGGAAATATGGTAATTTCCAAATCCAAGGCGGATAAATATTTCCCTCAGGGTGATGCATTGGGCAAGACCATTATTTTGGATGATAATCCCTCAAGACCTTATACCGTTACAGGCGTAATGCCAGATTTTCCCAAGAATTCCCACCTCCAGTTTAGTTATTTATTACCCATAGAGGATACCAACATGAGCTGGACCAATCAGAATTACTTTACCTATGTTCTGGTAGATGAAAACACCAATATTCCGGCTTTGGAGAAAAAAATGTTTTCCATTATGGAAAACTACGTAATTCCCGCCCAATTGGCCCGTGGTCGAGCACCTGATTTTATCGAAATTCTTAAGACGATAGAATATAAATTACAGCCTATAACTGATATTCATTTAAGATCGGATCTTGCCATGGGTGATGGTCTAAAACATGGTGACATTCGGTTTGTTTGGCTCTTTGGAGCCATTGCAGGCTTTATTTTATTGCTCGCCTGCATTAATTTCATCAACCTTTCTACCGCCAAATCGGCCAATAGGGCCAAAGAAGTTGGTTTGCGCAAAACAGTGGGGGCGTTTAAGAGTAATTTGGTTACACAATTTCTCATCGAATCGGTACTCTTTAGCCTCATATCTTTTTTAATAGGCCTTCTATTGGCCTGGACACTGCTTCCTACCTTTAATGAAATAGCGGGGAAGTCCATTGTGTTCCCCTGGGAGGTTTGGTGGTTTGTGCCTCTAATGGCAGCCTCCGCCCTGCTAATTGGGATATTGGCAGGAATGTACCCTGCATTTTATCTCTCTGCCTTTAGACCTGTAAGTGTGCTGAAAGGCAGCCTAAGTGTTGGCAGTAAAAGCGGGAAGCTTAGGAGCGGGTTGGTAGTCTTTCAATTTGCCACTTCAGTAATCCTGATAGTTGGTACACTGATCATTTACAAGCAAATGGATTATATACAGCACAAAGAATTGGGTTATGACAAGGAGCAGGTGGTTGTTTTGGAAGGGGCCAATATCCTAGGAAACAAATCGGAGAGTTTTAAGGAACAACTCTTACAGCTTCCCCAAGTAAAAACAGTAACAATAAGCGATTATTTGCCGATAGATGGTGCCAAAAGAAATGGCAATACTTTTAAAAAGACAGGGGAGGGCATTGAAGATCGTGGGGTTCCTGCACAGATTTGGCGCGTGGATTATGATTATATAAAGACCTTGGGGATTAATGTAAAGGAGGGCCGTGATTTTTCAAGGGAATTTGCCTCTGACTCTCTTAATTCCATGATAATCAACGATCAAATGGCGCATGAACTTGGTTATGAAAATCCCATTGGAAAGCATATCAATAACGGAATGGATTGGACCATTGTGGGGGTCGTACAGGACTTTCATTTTAAATCCCTGAAAGAAGATATAACTCCGCTTAGTCTTGTTATTGCCAATAATGATAGTGGTGCTATTTCAGTAAAGCTGAAGACGGGCAATATTGGGGAGTCCTTGTCCTCTATTGAAGCAATTTGGAATAAAAATGTGCCCAACCAAACCTTTGCTTATTCCTTTTTGGATCAAAAATTTAGCCAAATGCACGAAGATGTGGAGCGCATGGGGAAAATATTCAACAGCTTTGCCTTGTTTGCCATAATGGTAGCCTGTTTGGGGCTATTTGCACTGTCCGCTTTTATGGTGGAACAGCGGAAAAAGGAAATAAGCATACGGTTGGTTTTGGGGGCTCCCTTTAAAAGTATCTATGAACTGTTGACATTGGATTTTTTAAAATTGATTCTTTTGGCCATTGTTATTGCAATACCCATAGGATGGTATATGATGAACCGTTGGTTGGAAGATTTTGCCTATAAGATTAAAATTGGATGGGAAATATTCGTCATTGCCGGCGGAATAGCTTTGATTATTGCTGTGGCGACTATTAGTTATCAGTCTGTGGGAGCTGCCTTGATCAAACCTTTAAAAAGTTTAAGAACAGAGTAAACATCAAGTGTTAATTACTGTTCACTTCGTGACATCAGTCTGGAGTTTACCCCAAAGGAGAACAATGTAAAAGGAAGAAAGTTAAAGTCAAGGAGAAACATTCACATCTTCTTAAAAAGGATTAAAGGAAAGTACATCAACCGAATAAAAAGAAATGCAATATGCTACTACAATTGAACAACATTTTTAAATGGGTAAACTCAGGCGGACAACGAGTCTTCCTTTTAAAGGATATTAACCTTACCGTGGAAGAAGGAGAGTTTATATCGGTAATGGGACCCTCCGGTTCCGGTAAATCCACCTTGCTCAATGTCATAGGCATGCTAGACAATTTTGATGAGGGGGAGTACAATTTCATGGATGAACCGGTTCATACCCTAAAGGAAAAGCAGCGTTCCAATTTGTACAAACAATATATAGGCTTTGTTTTTCAATCCTACCATTTACTGGATGATCTTACCGTACAGGAAAATTTGGAAATGCCCCTGCTGTACAAAAAGGTAGGT
>NZ_CAXBOC010000524.1:0-3682 GCF_963976465.1 uncultured Cyclobacterium sp.
GTAAATGAAGAAAATCTTGAAAGAATCCCCTTAAGCCCACTTGACTCAGCTAGCCATCCTGTTATCAATTATTATGCAGATGCCATAAATTTATGGGCCAGTAATTATAAGCTGGAGAAGCAAAGATTACTACCCGATTTAAATCTATCTGTATTTCAAGGCATGAACAAGGGTGTAGGTAGGCAAACCTACTCAGGTTTCCATGTAGGTGTAGCCTTACCGCTATGGTTTGGATATCAAAAGTCAAAAATTGAAGCTGCAAAGACCCAAACCAAAATAATTGCGTCTGCAAGGAACAATTACCTCATACAATTGCGCTCCCAATACAACGCTTTGCTTTCCGACTTAAGACAATTTGAGAAAGAATTAGTTTACTATGAAGAAACTGGTAAAAAGTTATCAGAAGAAACGCTGTTCCATGCCAATAAGGCTTACCAGAATGGTGAAATAAACTTTCTTCAATACACCCAGTTTTTAGAAAACTCCAAAACCATCGAATCCAATTATCTTCGTTATCTTTTTCAATATAATGAGACGGTATTGGAGGCAAACTATTTAATGAATTATAAATAAATAATAACCATCCCATGAAAAATCATGCACTAAATTATATGATTTTTGCTTCCTTTCTTTTCTTTTTATCCTGTTCATCTCCGGGAGATATTTCAGATCAGAAAGAACCTGTCACTGAGGCGACAATGGAGGGTGCCTATACACTTACTGCCAGCCAATTCAAGTCATCAGGAATGGCCCTTGGAACTTTTGACAGTTCTACTTTTCATCAGATTATAAAAGCCATAGGTAAATTTGATGTTCCACCGGAAAATAATGCGGCCGTAAGTTCCTATTTCCCCGGAACGATAAAGGATATCCGTCTTTTACCCGGTGAAAAAGTAAGAAAAGGGCAAAACCTATTAACCTTAGAAAACCCTGATTTTGTTCAGATCCAGCAAGATTACTTAGAGGCAAAAGGACAGCTTAGCTACCTTCAATCAGATTATGAAAGACAGAAAAACCTTGTGCAAGACAAAGTGACTTCCCAAAAGAACTACCTGAGAGCCGAATCTGACTATACCGTCACAAAGGTAAAAGCAGCCTCTCTTGCAAAAAAACTGTCATTAATGAATATCGATCCCAACACCTTAAACCTGGAAAATATTCGCACCACAATTCAAATCAGTTCACCCATAAGTGGCTACGTAACTCAAGTAGATGCGAGGAGGGGACAGTTTCTGGAGTCTTCTCAAACAGCCATCTCAATAGTAGACACAGATCATATGCACCTCGAATTAAATATATTTGAAAAAGATCTTTCTAAAATTCAAAAAGGCCAAATCATCCATTTTAAAACACAGGAGGACAATAGCCAAAGCCATGAAGCATTTGTTTATCTGGTGAACAAAACAGTAAACCCTGAAGATAGAACCATTGGAATCCATGGCCATTTATCTAATGAGAAACTAAATCAAAGATTCAATCCAGGCATGTATGTAGAGGCTGAAATTTATGCAAATTCCACAAGTAAATTATCCCTACCTCAAGAAGCTTTGGTCGACATTGACGGTAAATATTATGTGTTGATACTCAATAATTATTCTCAAAATCAATATTTCTTTAGCAAAAAAGAGGTAAAAACAGGCTTGAGCAATGATGGAAATGTGGAGATTTTAAACCATACCGATTTTTCAAAAAACACTCAGTTTTTGGTAAAAGGAGCATTTAATTTAATAACAGAATAGTTGCTCGCATCTCAAGCGGAGGATTGAGCTACTTTTCCACCAAAACTTACTTGTGTGATAATTCGAGGGTAGAAACCCTCGAATTATTATTCTCACCAATTCAGCCCCTATTAAAATACTCTATTTTCATTGGGGCTACCTAAACTATCTCATCCATAAAATCACAAAGACAATAAAAAGTCCTGAAACTCTTGGTTGTTAAAATTGCTCATTCCTTCCTGATAAAAGACAATTTCTCCTTCTGGGCTTACCACCAAGGTGGTGGGTATGGCTTGACTTTGTAAGGAAGGGGTTAACCCATTGGCTGCATGAACAATGGGAAATGAATATTCCTTTTCCTCCACCAATTTAATGCTCTTATTGAAGTCCTCATCCAAAGCTATCATTAAAAATTTAAGATCCTCTTTCCCTTTCACTTTATCATATAAATCAGAAATATGGGGCATCTCTGCTCGACAGGGGGGACACCATGTTGCCCAAAGATTTATAAAAATAGTTTTTCCTTTATACTGAGACAAGCCCAACCTGTCTCCATTAGTATCTAAAAACTGCCCTGTATAATCAAAGGCCTGTTTTTCTTTGTTTTCTAAAGTCACTTTAGGTTTAATCAAGCCGGTAGATAATACCAAAGACTGAATTCCTCCCATTATTGGGGTGATGAGGCCGGTGAAATACAGAATTCCAAATACCCCCAACATTATGCCCCAACTTTTAATTTCTTTTCTCCAATTCATCTGTTATAATTTTTTGTAAAAATAAGTACTATTTATCTAGTAATCGGTGACAATTCTCACGCTATAGTTACCGAAATTATTAGGACTTGTTTACCTTTGTGTAAAACGAATCCTATGAAAACAAAGTTAAGATTTACTGCTTTTTTTGCTATTCTATTAATGTTCGTTTCATTCCAAGGGATGGCACAAGTGCATGTGGGCATTTATCATGAAGGCATACTAAGTCATATAGGTGTAGGTTCGGATCCTGAAAAAAAAATATTTGCTGAAGCCAGAGTGTTTGCCGGAGGTATGGTAAACCCTTTTATGGGTTTAGAAGCGCAGGGCCATTATAATTTTCGGCAAACTGATTGGTACAACTTACATGGTGGTCTATTGTTAGGCTATAATGAAATATCGGATGCCCAGGCCGGAATACCACTTGGACTAAGCCTTAAACCCATAGCCAATCACCGTCAGTTTATCTTACTAATGGAGGGGACGCCTATGTATGGCGCATATGATTTAACTTTCCGGGCATTGATAGGCCTCCGATACACGCTGAACAAGGCAAATTAGTCGGGTTAGTACCCGTACTTCTTACCCCAAAGTTTTTGAAGGTTTCTTCTTAGATCGTTTTCACGGGCATTTGATCCGGGATCATAAAGTTTGGTTCCTTTGATCTTGTCCGGAAGAAACTCTTGAAAGGCAAAGTTATTTTCGAAATCATGAGAATACTTATAGGCCTTACCATAGTTAAGATCCTTCATCAACTTGGTAGGAGCATTTCGCAGGTGAAGAGGAACTGGTAGGTCTCCCTCCTGTTTTACCAATGCCTGAGCAGAATTGATGGCCATATAACTTGCATTACTTTTCGGAGAAGAAGCCAGGTAAGTTACACATTGGGAAAGAATAATTCGGGACTCTGGGTATCCAATCACATTCACAGCCTGAAAGCAATTGGTAGCCAGTAATAGTGCATTGGGATTGGCATTGCCTATATCTTCAGAAGCCAAAATAAGAAGTCGCCTGGCGATGAACTTCACATCTTCTCCCCCTTCTATCATTCTGGCCAGCCAATAGACGGCAGCGTTTGGGTCTGATCCTCTGATCGATTTAATAAAGGCAGAAATAATGTCATAATGTTGCTCTCCTGATTTGTCATAAAGGGCCACTTTCCGTTGGGCTACCTGCATGACCATCTCATTTTCTATGATGATCTCCTCTGTT
>NZ_CAXBOC010000525.1:0-3666 GCF_963976465.1 uncultured Cyclobacterium sp.
GAGAGGGCGCTTCTCTCCAAAGAGCAGCCTGACTATATCATAGATCACATACGGGAGCTTAAATCAATACTGAGTTAAAAGCAGCTTAAATCCGATTCTGTGACACAAATGACATTCTACTATTTACAAGATTAAACGCTCCGCTCACCCTTAATGCCAAAACTTACAATTTCAAATTGCTGAGGTTCAATATAATACTTTCATAATTCCAAAGGAGCTACCTAATGTGCCGCACAGAAACTGAATTTTGTGCCATTTTATGCTCATAAGTATATCCGAGAATACAGTTCAAGAAAAAATATTTTTTTTAAAAAACTTATATACAGCGTATTAACAAAATTAAATGACTTTTTATCGTCTCTGTAAAAAAATGGCACACTTAATGCCATGTCCAATGCCAAAGTACGTGAACAGGTTATGGGCAAGCAGCTAAAAGCGATTATTTTTGATGTAGATGGTACCCTAGCGGATACTGAACAATACGGTCATTAAAATGATCCATGAGATACCCGGCAATGCCAACCGGTTTGCCCATGAATTGAACAGGCAGGGCTATCATCAGAACGAAATAGACCATCTTGCCAAGCAATTTGCCAAGATCAAGCAAGATATCTACATCAAAAAATACCTGCCAGAACTCGAACTAAGGCCCGGGGTTGAAAATATTCTTCAAGAAGCCGTAGCAAGGAAGATTCCTCTTGGAATCGTTTCTACATCCCATGAACCACAGATCCATGCACTACTTGCCAATCAGTTGGAAAAGTTTCATGAACTTTTTAAAGTGGTCATGGGCAAAGAGAGTGGTAGAAAAACAGAAAATGGGGGATACCTATATTCCAAATGCTTGGAGAAGTTGGAGTTACAACCAGAAAATGTTCTGGTCATTGAAGATTCAGAACCTGGGCTGGAAGCAGCCATCTGTGCCAACATACCCACGGCGGTTTTCTATAACGATTACACTTTTGGCAGCGCCTTTAAAGGAGCCAGGCTGGTGGCCCCGGACTTAAGTACATTTTCTTTGAAATCGCTCGAAAAAATTTGCCTTAACTAAAATTCAGAAAATGATAGCACGACCAAAACCATTTCCACATGCTGCCAAAATGAATATTTTATGCAGGAAAGTAGCCAATACCATCAGGGGGCTCTCCATGGACGGGGTACGGGCCGCCAATTCAGGCCATCCCGGCCTGCCATTGGGTATGGCCGACGTGGCAGCAGTGTTGTGGACAAAATACCTCAAGCACAATCCCAATAATCCAAATTGGTACGACCGTGATCGTTTTGTGCTTTCAGCGGGGCACGGTAGTATGCTTATTTACAGTCTTTTACATTTGTTTGGTTACAAGATGCCCATTGGTGAGCTAAAAAAATTCAGACAGTGGGGCAGTATAACACCGGGCCATCCCGAAAATTTTGTTACCAAAGGAGTAGAAACTACAACTGGGCCCTTGGGCCAGGGGTTGGCCAATGGCGTGGGGATGGCATTGGCAGAAGCCTCGCTGGCAGCCAGGTTCAATACCAGGGAATACAAAATAACCAATCATTATACCTATGTGATTGCAAGTGACGGAGACCTGCAGGAAGGTATCTCTCATGAGGTATGTTCTTTTGCCGGCCCTAACAAGTTAGGGAAGCTTATTGTTTTTTATGACAACAACAACATATCCATTGACGGTAGCACAGACCTTTCTTACAGTGATGTGGTTACCAAACGTTTTGAGGCATATCACTGGCATGTAGTCCATATCAATGGCCATGACGTGGAAGCCGTCCAGGACGCCATAGAAGAGGCCCAAACAAGTTTGTACAAACCAAGCATTATTATCTGTGATACCCAAATAGGATTTGGCAGCCCCAGCAGAGCAGGCACTGCAAGAGCTCATGGAGAACCTTTCCCGGATCAGGAGATCAAATTCACCAAGAAAAACCTTAAACTGCCTCCCCAAGAAAAATTCCATATCCTACCGGAAGTTAGAACCCTTATTCATGAATCCATTGAGGCCGGAAAAGAATTGGAAAATGAGTGGATCAACAGATTTAAGGCCTACGAGGGGGAGTGCCCGGAAGACGCAGCCAAGTTTGAAAGCTGTATTCTCGGGAATTTTGAAAAGAACTGTTTAGACATCCCTTTGTTCGAGGAAGAAGACGAAATGGCCACCCGCACTGCTTCGGGCAAGGTACTTAATCATATTGCACCAAGAATTCCCGGGCTTGTGGGAGGGTCGGCAGACTTAACACCTTCCAATAACACCTTCCCTTTGGGAGAGCAATCCTTTAGTGTAGACAATCCTTCCGGAAGATATATCCATTACGGAGTCAGGGAACATGGCATGGGAGCCATAATGAACGGCTTGGCATTACATGGCGGAGTACTTCCTTACGCCGGGACTTTTTTCGTTTTTTCCGATTACATGCGGCCAGCTATGCGTATGTCGGCTTTAATGGGTTTACAGGTAATCTATGTACTCACCCACGATTCCATAGGGTTGGGTGAAGATGGACCCACCCACCAGCCAGTGGCGCACCTGACCTCCTTTAGGGCTATGCCCAACATATTGACATTGCGGCCCATGGACTCCAATGAAACAGTGTCTTGCTGGAAAATTGCCCTTAATAATAGAACAGGGCCCAGTTGTTTGGTGCTCACGCGGCAAAAACTACCAGTGTATAACAGGGAGTCATTAGGATATGCCGGTGCGGACAATGCCGAAAAGGGCGCGTACATTCTAACGGAGGACAAGAATTTCAAGGCCATTATCCTGGCCAGTGGTTCAGAAGTGCAATTGGCTTTGGACGCCAAGGAAAAATTGAACAAAAAAGGGGTGGCCGTCCGGGTAGTTTCTGTTCCCTGTACCGAGCTTTTTGACCAACAGGACGAAAAATACAGAAATAAGATACTGCCTCTAAAAATCAAAAACCGGGTAGCTGTGGAGGCTGGTGCTACACTTTCCTGGCGGAACTATGTTGGTGTGGAAGGCAAAGTAGTGGGGCTAGACAGATTTGGCGCCTCTGCACCATATAAAACTTTGTTTGAAAAGTTTGGTATAACTGCCAAAGCTGTGGTCAAAGCTGTAGAAGAACAACTATAAAAGAACAATTGTAGCGATGAGAAAAAAAAATATAGCTATAAACGGATTCGGGCGTATTGGCAGGCTGGCTTTCAGAAACCTGCTGAACAATCCAGGTGTTGAAATCAAGGCCATAAACGACCTTGGGGACAACGCCACCTTGGCCCATTTATTAAAATATGACACCACCCATGGTCGTTTCCCTTTTTCAGTTGAGTTAAAATTTGAAGGCGAGGTCTCATCAAATGAAAAAGCAATCGTGGTCAGGGGAAGGCTCATAAATGCATATGCCGAAAAAAACCCGTCCAGGCTCCCGTGGAAAGAACTTGATATTGACGTTGTACTGGAGTGTACAGGAATTTTTAGGGACAGGGAGAAAGCTGCACAACATCTGAAGGCAGGGGCAAAAAAAGTGATCATTTCGGCGCCGGGCAAAGGCGATGGAGTCAAGACCATTGTCTTAGGTGTGAACAACAGTGAAATAACAAAGGAACAGGAAATCTATTCCAATGCTTCATGTACCACCAACTGCCTGGCCCCGGTCATGAAGATCATTACGGAAAACTGGGGGTTGGAAAAGGGCTCCATGACAACCATC
>NZ_CAXBOC010000526.1:0-3658 GCF_963976465.1 uncultured Cyclobacterium sp.
ATCGTCAATCTGAAAAGCACAAAATCCCCCTTTCTTTGTAAATGGGGCAAGGGGATTTCTGACGCAAACATTCTAATATATCAGCTTGAGATAGTATAAATTCTCGTAAAAGAAACCGAAGGCCATCAGGCAGTCTTACAAAGTTAAGTGCTAATGCAGGTGACTATTTACAGCCGGGCCCCATAGAAAAATACGCCGTCAAGTTTTGAAGTTTTAGACAATTGTCTTATATTGAAGTACAAATGTCTGTGCTATGATTGCTCAAGAACAAAAAAAACATGCTGCCGTTTTAAAGGCTATAAATAAGGCGATTAAGGTTTATGTTAAGGAAATAGGGGATTCTTCTACATTCGAAATTCAATCCAAAGACTTTACCTATACTGACTTTTTTGAAAATAAAATGCTTATTATCAAAGCTATTAGGGAAGGGTTTCCATACAATTTATTCCGTGTAATCAAAGAAGTAACCCCTTTCTCAGAAGATGACTGGGCGGAATACTTAAACTTGTCAAAGAAAACTTTACAAAGGCATCAAAATGAAGCCAATTATGTATTTAAACCAATACATACAGAAAAAATAATAGAGTTGGCCGAAGTGACAAATTTTGGTAATGAAGTGTTTGATTCCACTGAACAATTTTACCTATGGCTTAACACGCCGTCATATGCCTTAGGTAGTTTAAAACCTGCTGAATTATTGAAAGATTCTTATGGCAAAGAATTGGTAATGGCTGAATTGAATAGAATAGATCAAGGGATTTTTGCTTAATGATCGTTTATAGATTATCAAAGAAGAAATACTCAAATTCGTTAAGCGGAAAAGGAGCAGCTAAATCTGGAAACAGATGGAATTCAAAGGGTACAGAAATAATCTATTCAGCGGAAAGTAGGGCCTTGGCAATGGCTGAAGTGGCTGTACATTTGACTTTAGCGACTTTACCCAGTGATTATGTAATGGTTGAGATTGATATCCCTGATGATATCCAAATTAAAGTATTGGAACAAAAAGATATTCCTGAATACTGGAACAATCATCCACCAAATGCCAGTACCCAGAAAATTGGAGATGAATTTATAGAAGCATTAGATTTTTGTGTTTTGAAGGTGCCTTCAGCGGTTGTATCGGGAGATTTTAATTTTTTAATAAACCCCTATCACAAGCATTTTAAGAAAATAACAATAGCTGCTGTTAGCGATTTTTTGTTTGATAGAAGGATATTGAAATAAAACTGCCATATAACTAAGCTGTCTGAAGCGATAAAAGGCCATGGTTTATGATAATACCTGTAAAAAGTACTTCTTTCCGCCAACCCTGTAACTTAATTCAGAACCGTTCAGAGATAATCCTTTCGATAAAACCTTATTCTGCACAATATTTACTAAATTTAATTCACTAATAACAAGCAAACCAAACACTCAATTAACCAATAATATGGGATTATTTAATTCATTATTAGGCAATGCCGGAGTTGTAGACAAAGAAACCCTACTGAAAGATTTCGGTAAAATTTTAATCGCCGAGGAACAAATTGAAACCGGCTTTAAACTGATTCGGGACACTTTTATTTTTACCAGCAAAAGACTGATCCTGGTAGACAAACAAGGTATTACCGGAAGAAAATCAGAGTACCTTTCCTTGCCCTATAAGAGCATTTCAAGATTTAGCATAGAGACAGCAGGCACTTTTGATCTGGATGCGGAATTGAAGATTTGGATCTCAAGTGACCATCAACCCGCCGTAAGTAAGAAATTCAATAAATCTGTGGATGTTTATGAGGTTCAAAAATTGCTGGCAAGCTTTGTATTGGGTTAATGCTTTTTATTGATTCAGACAGATTTCCTTTGCTTTAATTTACAAGCGAAAGCCTACCCTCAAAAACGAAATCAATCACTGCCCAAATAACCATTTACCCGATGACTAAATTATTGAATACTTTTATCCTACTGATTTTTGTTTTCAGCCCCTTTATTGCGACTGCTCAGGACCGACCCAATATTGTGTTGATTATGGCCGATGACCTGGGGGGTAGAGACCTGCCTGCTTATGGCAATCGATTCAATGAAACCCCCAATATAGATAAATTGGCCAGCCAGGGAATGTTGTTTCACAATGCTTATGCAGCACCTGTTTGTTCGCCTACCCGGGCCAGTATACAGGCAGGTCAGTATCCTGCGAGGGTAGGTATTTTCGATTTTATACCGGGGCACTGGCGACCCAATGAGGAAGTAACCGTTCCCCATCATCCGGTGCAACACCTTCCTGATAAAATCTCAACCATCGGCAATGCCATGCAAGCTGCAGGTTACAATACCGGTTATTTTGGAAAATGGCATCTGGGAAACAATCCCGAGCACTTGCCCAATAGCCGAGGCTATGATGAAGCCTATATGTATGCGGGTGGTGGTTTTTATCATCCAAAGTTTGTACCCGAATACCAAACCAAAGAAAATGAGCGATTGAGCCAAACGCTCACACGCATGGGCGTTGACTTTATTGAGGAGAATAAAAAGGAGCCTTTCTTTCTTTTTATTTCGCATTATGATGTGCATGTACAGTTGGATGCAGATAGGGACCTGATCGATAAATACCTCAACAAGCCCAAAGATCCGGACTACCCAAGCAATGCGGTGTATGCAGCCATGATTACCCATATTGACGAAAGTGTGGGAGCCATAATGGAGGCAGTTGAGGAAAAAGGCTTGATGGACAATACTGTATTTATCTTCTATTCTGACAATGGAGGAGTGGACAACCGTTTTGACAATATTCCATTGTTGGGAGGAGAGAGCAAAGATGTCTATCCCGAAAAACATCCTTTACGTTATATTGCCACTTCCAATGCGCCCTTTAGAGCGGGGAAAGGAACGCTTTATGAAGGAGGAATTCGCGTACCTTTAATTGTGCGCTGGCCGGAAAAGGTAAAGGCAGGGAGTAATTCCGAAGCCATCGTCTCCAGTGTGGATTTTTATCCTACCTTTTTGGAATTGGGCCAAGGAAAACGCCCTCAAAACCAGGTTTTGGATGGGGTCTCAATGGTTTCGTCTTTAACAGAAAACTCCTTTGACCCGGAAAGGGAAGTGTTTACCCATTACCCGGTTTACCACCATGAGGTGCCCATGTCGGCATTGAGAAAAGGTGATTGGAAAATAATTGAAAACCTGGTCACCGGAGAATTTGACCTGTACAACCTGAAGTATGATACCAATGAAATGACAGATCTGAAATTCAGTTATCCTGATAAGTTGGCCGAAATGAAGAAGGCATTAAAGAAATGGCAAGTAGCGACCAATGCCCAAAACCCCGTACCCAATCCTAATTTCGATCCGGAGAAAAGATACGAATGGGGCACCAATCCGTTCAGGTAGGAAGAAGTAGTATAGTAAATAATTAACCAATAAGAGGGCAGCTAGACTCAAAGCATTAAAGGATGATGTGGAATATTGGACAGTTCATTTTTGAATAATTTTCGCAATTTAAGTTCAAAGAACAATGCCACCCTTTCCTTGGAAATTAAATTTTGCACTTAACGCAGTGACCAAGGGTAAATATCATTGAATCTAGACAAAGCCCTGGAGGGGCGAAATACCAAAGCCAGGGGTGTAAGCCCCATAGCCGTCAGGCTAAGTGTTTAAACGTCTGATTTTGAGAAAGTTTATC
>NZ_CAXBOC010000527.1:0-3653 GCF_963976465.1 uncultured Cyclobacterium sp.
AGGTGGATGTGTTACGAGCCGTTCTGACCTTACCCGGGGTAAAGACCGTTGGCGAGGCTAGTGCAGGCTTTAATGTAAGAGGAGGAGCAGCAGACCAAAACTTAATTTTATTCAATGGGGCTACAATTTACAATCCGACCCATCTTTTTGGACTTTTTTCTGCCTTCAATCCGGATATGGTAGAAAGTGTAGATTTATACAAGGCGGGTGTACCTGTAAAGTTTGGTGGAAGGTTATCTTCTGTACTTGATATCCAAAGTAAATTTGGCAATTCAGAGAAACTTAAGGGAGGTGGTGGCATAGGTTTAATGACCAGTCGCTTGTACCTGGAGGGACCACTTTCGGAAAAAACAACCTTTGCTGTCGGGGGAAGAACGACTTATTCCAATTGGTTATTTGGATTTTTGGATGAAGATTCAGAATTCCGAAATAGCCGGGCTTCGTTTCATGATTTAAACTTAAACATGAAACACACCATGAATGAAAACAATGAGCTTACCCTTTCTGCCTATTGGAGCAAAGATGCATTTCGCTTTGATAAGGATACCGTATTCAACTATCAGAATTTAAACCTAAGTGCCACCTGGACCCATTATTTCAGTGATCGGCTGGAAGGTAAATTTCACATCGGACATGACCAATATACCTTTGACATTCAGAGCGAACAAGATCCTTTGAATGCCTTTGCCTTTGGTTTTGGAATGGATCAAAGCAGTTGGAAAAATCATTTCACCTATGACTTAAACGAAAAACACCAGTTGAGCTTTGGCATGAATGCCATTTATTATAACCTCAACCCCGGAGAGCAAATACCCAAAGGAAGCGAGTCTATCCTTCTTCATGAACAAGTTAGTCGTGAAAATGCTTTAGAAACTTCTTTTTTCTTAGGGGACGAATATGAATTTAATCCAAAATTAATGTTCAGCTATGGCTTAAGGTACGTGGTTTACAATTACCTGGGGCCAAATACAGTTAATGAATATCCAAGCAATTCAATTAAGACAGAAGAAACCAAAATAGGAGAAACATCCTACGCTTCGGGTGAAATTATCAACACCTATCAGGGCCCTGAGGTTAGATTTTCTGCTCGATATGCCTTGGATAACTTCACGTCAATCAAGGCCGGGTACAACAGCATGAGGCAGCATTTACACATGCTTACCAATACATCAGCCATTGCGCCAACGGATACTTGGAAGTTAAGTGATCCTCATTTAGCCCCTCAAGTTGGAGACCAATGGGCCATCGGCTTCTTTAAAAATTTCCAATCAAACACCATTGAAACTTCAGCAGAAATCTATTACCGGAAAATGAGGAATTTAGTAGATTTTAGATCTGGTGCCTCTCTAATCCTCAATGATAATATTGAACAAGATATAATCAATACCCAAGGTAAGGCATATGGCATAGAACTAATGGCGAAAAAAACAGAGGGGAAATTAAATGGTTGGATAAGTTATACTTATTCAAGGTCTTTGTTCAGAACCAATCCTGATGAATTGGGAGAGATGGTCAATAGAGGGAAATTTTACCCCAGTAATTTTGACCAGCCACATGACATCATGCTGGCAGGAAATTTTGAATTTACCAAGAGGATAAACACTTCTATCAATGCCAATTACAGTACAGGCAGGCCAATCACCTTGCCCATTGCCAAGTTTTATTACAACGGTTCGGAAAGGGTCTATTATTCAGACCGAAACGCTTACCGTATACCGGATTATTTCAGAGTAGATTTGTCATTTAATATTGAAGGCAATCACAAAGTTAGAAAACTAGCTCATGCCTCTTGGTCAATGGGAGTTTATAACTTACTTGGTCGGGCAAATCCTTATTCGGTTTACTTTTCTCCGGAAAACGGGACCATACAAGGCTATAAACTATCCATATTTGCAAGGCCTATTCCATTTATCACCTATAATTTTAAATTTTAATGGATACCAAAATAAAAAAAACACAGTTTTATGTGCTGCTAGGTATTCTTTTACTCTCTTTTGGTTGTAGAGAACCTTTTTCTCCTGAACTCAATGAGTTGAATGAAAATATTCTGGTGGTAGAAGGTTTTATTGAAGTTGGAGGAGGCAAAACTAGCATCAACTTAAGTTATGCCTCTACCCTCTATAGCGATATACCTCAATTCTCTGTGCCGGGGGCGAACCTATTCCTTACCACCGAAAGCGGTGAAAGTTGGGAGTTGGAATCCGATAATTTTGGAACTTATTATACTGAGAATTTTTTGCCGGAAAATGAGGTATATACCCTTAGCATTAATTTAAGCAATGGCGATAGTTACATTTCTGACAAAATAACCCCTATCGTCACCCCTGATTTTGACATCACTTTTACAAAAGAAGATGGGGATGTACAGATTTATAGCAATACAACCGGCAATGATGAAGCCGAATATTTTCTATGGCAATATGAAGAAGCTTGGATATACCGAACGCCACATACTTCTTTTTTTAACTATGACAAAGAAACCGGAGAGATGGTAGACATACCATTTGATCAATTGACTAATCGTTGCTATAATTTTGATCAATCTAGAAGGGTTATTTTGGAGGTCTCTTCTCGTTTTGAAGACAGTCGAATATTTCAAAAAGAATTGTTAACCATAGACAGTTTATCTGAAAAATTAGGAATCCGTTATAGAATAAAAGCTAAGCAATATGCTATCAATAGCGAGGCATATATTTTCTGGGAGGGAATCCGAAGAAATTCTGACGATATTGGAGGAATATTCAGCCCCCTTCCCTCGGCAGTAGAGAGCAATATTCACTCAGTAAACAATTCGGATGAATCCGTGATAGGATATATTTCAGCAGGCGTGTCTAAAGAGAAAATTCTCTACATAAACACCCGTGATGTAGTTCCATGGCGAACTTCAATTCAAGATTATTTCGGCTGCATTATCGATACGGTGGCGCCGCAGGATTATCAAGAAATATTCGGTTTGTTGGATTATATACCTTTATATGAATATTGTGATGATTTACCTTGCGGAGGCTACTTTGCCTCTACAGAGGGCTGTACAGATTGCAGACTCAGAGGAGGAGTACTTGAAAAACCAGAATATTGGGAAGATGAATAATCAGTATATACATGCATTCCTAACCCTTGTTTTACTGGGTTTTTGCTGTACCTACAGTTATCAAGGTATGGCCCAATCAAGGGACGATCTTCCCGAGGAAGAAGTTTTGGTTCAAGTCGTCAACCCTGTTTCTTTAACAGAGGAATACTTATGGATGGAAGTTTCGGTAAATTCAGGAAATAATCCCAGCCCCTCAAAAGTGATTTATATGGAGCTCCTGGATAGAAATGGAATTTCTGTGGCAGCAGAACTTGCCAAGCTTGAAAAAGGAAAAGTCAATTCCTATTTACAAATCCCCCCTGAACTTCCATCTGACAACTACTTATTGCGGGTATATACGAGAATCAGCCCGTATATTTCAGGTGAAAAAGGAGTTTTTCAATCCATGGTTTCTATTATTAACCCAGAGAAGCCTCCAGTAATCGATTCCAAGCCACAAAAGGAAACCGAAGGCCTTACCGGCTTACTGAATCCTGCGTATATCAGTTCAACCGATAGCTTGGTAGTGGTATCATTGCCCCTACCTGATGCCAGCGATATTTCAATTGTAATTAATAAAGTA
>NZ_CAXBOC010000528.1:0-3639 GCF_963976465.1 uncultured Cyclobacterium sp.
AAATATGGTGCATTCTTATTTACCGAAAGTGGTGCACTTGTAATTACCGATTACACCTATACGATGATCTGGCCTCTGAGCCTGTCGAAGGAGAATGTTCTAGGCGTTAAAATTCTTAGTTATTATTGTAGGGAACTAATATTGAAACTTAGAAGAATCTCCATATTGACCAACAAGATAGCAGGAGTATCTTGTCAAGGCCACATCTTGAACTTCTCTTTGTCCACCTTTACCTATCTCTATCATTTTGGTGACGCCAATGAAATGATTAAGTTTCTGTTGTGAATTGACCTTCTGAACGGTTTGTTTACATATTCCTCTTAAGCATTTGTAGTATTTCTGTATTTTAGAATGTTATACCCAATTCTCTAAACATTTCAATTGTGTTTCTATATGACACACCAAAATGCTTACAGGGCTCTGGCATTTTGATTTTGTTTTTACGATTCGGGTCACTCACTTCATGGGTAACCAAGACCCTGCTCTGAACATCTTCAAGAACGTAAGCTACTAAAAATGCATCTGCTTCATATACATCTAGAAATTCGTTAATAGCGTTTGGGAGATAATGGTCACTTTTTGATATCGTCCAAGCAGATATTTTACTATACTCACTCAAGGCAGTCGAAGAATCTTTAAAAAAGCCATCAGGTAAATTACCTTTACACCAATCTTCCAAGTTATCATTCTTGTTGAAAAGCTCCTGTTTAACTTTGTCAATACTTATAATTGTGCCAGATTGAGCTAATTCATTAACCTTCAACCAAAAACTTTTCGCCACATCAAGGGGATAAGTAGCTCTGTGCGCTTGGATGAAAAAATTGCTATCTACCACATATGCTTTCATTCGAATTATATGGTTTTGGCAAAAAACTTATCGAAAGTGTCTCCTTTCATGCTCGTTAATTTGTAAGCATCACGATAAAGTAGTTGACCAGTTTTTACAGCATTGTTTACATGGGAAGCAAATGTCAAACTTATACGTTTTCTAGCAGTAGCGTAGAAATCACCCCCAGTCCCTTGATTTTGTTTTTTACTGAACTCTCTATTCTTATACTCTTCATAAAAAGAAAAAAACTGTTCCTTAGAAATTTTTCTTGTATCGAGCGCTCTCCTGGCAATAACAATTTCGCTAACTTTAAAAAAACGAGAACAAAATTTGATACTAGGATTTTTAGTCCATATTTCTTCAAAGGTTTTTTCCGGAACTAAAAATTCAGCAGCGACTTTGTCACAAAGAACTTCTATAGGTTCATTTGCAGGTTGAAGCTTACGAAAGTCAAAACCAGCACTATGTCCAGTCCAAATATGTGCAAGTTCATGAACAATTGTAAATAGCTGTGCTGCTTTACCATCGGAATTATTAATAAACATGAAAGGTGCTAGATCATCAACAAGAACAAAACCTCTACATTCATCTACTTCAAGTGTTCTAGATGTATTATTCTCAACAACACCATTAAATACGGTGATAATTCCTTTGTCCTCAATAGATTTAACTAAGTGATTAAGAGATTCCTGCCAGGTCTTAAAATGTCTAGCCCAGTCTTCTGTTAACCCTAAAGTAATTCGAATACTATTAACTATAGCTGGAATATCATTACTCCCTTTGAATTTACCAACAAAATCTAACGGTTCATAACCATTATCATCCAAATATTCTTTTAACCAGTTTTGTCGTTGCTGTAATAGCAAAATGGTGTCATATACATTTACGCTAACCTTCTCCGCTTGCTTTCCATTTGTTCTAAAGAATGGGATAGGTAGCTTTTCTTTAGGAGGTTCCGGTAAAAATAAATATCCAAAAGGTAAGTGAACTTTTTTAGAAAACTGCTCAAGTTGCTTTACCGTTGGTTTTTTTTCACCACTAAGCCACTCAGTTACTTTTGGCATCTTCTCGGTAAATTCAAGCAAATCATACCCAGCTCGGTCAATGGCCCAAGTAAGGATATTAGCATTAATATCTACCGTATTTCTCATATCACAAAAGTATTAATTTAAAAATACATTAATAGAATCCAAGATACAACATGATTTATATGAATTTGATTCTTTTCAGCTGTGAAGCCATAGAGTAAAGCCTAAAAGGGTACATTAATACCTATAAAGATAATAAGAAGTAAACTTGCAGCTACTGACAGGTAATGAATAAAACCTTTAGACCCTAATTCAAGACCAAAATTAGCTTTATAAATTATAAAAGCCTTTGTTCAACCCTTCTCAGGGTTGCAAATTTAATGGATCCTTCTTTATCCACGGGTTGTCCTCCCGTGGCTATTGTTATTGAAGCCCTTCAGACTTCTTCGGTTTGAAACCAAGCCATATTCTTAAAAACACCTACTCAGTAGAAATGGGCTTTAGCCCATTTTTAAAGATGCAATACAGCCTCCGGCTTTAGTCAAAATTTAGCTAACAAAAGGATTAATAGGAAATTGAACTTTGCCTAAGGGAAGCTTTCTTACGCTTAAGGGACTTTAACCCATAGTATCGGATAACCTTTTGGCCTATATTCACCATTCAAGGCGTACACACTGTATTCAGACTAGGCTATTTCAGCCGTCAGAATGCTTAGTTATTGGCGGCAGTATTTTATATTATTTGTTTTATAGTGCTCATTGGAAGAAACATTTTCTCACTATCTGGCAGTTGTTCAAAACCATATTTTTTATAAAACTTGACCGCAAATTTATTAATTGGGTCTACGACAACAGCCATAGCCCCTATGCTTTCTTCGGATAATGTAAATGCTCTAAATAATGCATCTAAAAGTAAATGCTCTCCTAATCCTGTTCCTTTTGCAGTTATGTCTCTTGCTAGTCGTCCGAGTAAAATGACTGGAGCATTGTAATTTTGAGGAACTTTTTTGATATACTTATCAGGAATCTGCTCTCTCCCAATACTTTCGCTCGATAAGGTGTAATAGCCAATTACATTATTATCATTGGCTATTGCAACAAAGCAAATTGCAAGCTTTTTCTTTACATCCTGACTAACTTGTTTTTGGATATAATTGGTTAGTTGTTGCTCTTCACATTCAAATGCCTTTCGGTAATGGGTCTTGTCTAATATAGATATGTCCAACTTCAGCCTTTTTTTGATTTGTATCTTTTTGCGGCCTCAACCAAGTTTTGATTAGGTTTTGAATTTCCGAATACGGCATCAAAGAATACTTTACGATCTTTTTCTGTAGCAATAATTCTGTCATTTTTTGCCACGATTTCTTCAGCTTTTTGCTTAACTACTCTAACAATAAAGCTGCTGAATGATTTGTCTCCGCTTAGTTTTTGTGCTCTTCTGAATATTCTTTTGTCCGTAGAGGTCACTCTTAACTCGATCCGTTCGTCTTTACTTATCTCTGCTTCCATGACGTATTATATTTTTTCAAATGTACGGCAAATCCCCGTACAAAACAAGTTTTTTCAATACCCAAGTAGAGTAGCCCCTGATAGGCTACTTTATTAATACCTATAAAGATAATAAGAAGCAGATAATCAACAAACTAACAGGTAAGGAATAATATCCTCATTCTATTCAAGACAAAAAACAGCTTTCTATCTTAAAGGCTATTCCAGCTCTAAGGCTCCTGTTCAACCCTTCTCAGGGTTGCAAATTTAATGGATCCTTCTTTATCCACGGGTT
>NZ_CAXBOC010000529.1:0-3639 GCF_963976465.1 uncultured Cyclobacterium sp.
TGAAGGGTGATCATCTGTTGAATCACATTTCCTTCCATAAAGCAAAAACCCATCTTGAAGAATTCCAACTAGCTTCTCATCGTCATAGGACATACTGGTATTTTCCGTCACATTTGAAGCCTCCAAATGGTAATGATAACCTGTAGGTCCCATATGGGCACCCGCATAATCAAATCCTGAGGCTACATTTGCAGATAAAGCGATATTTGGACCTTCTTCATCATTAAAAATTGGCGCTCCGGTAACGGCAATGCCTATGGCACCCAATCCGGTAGCTGAAGTAGAAGAAGCCTTGGCCGGAGTAGCTTGCACAGTGAGGGTGTAACTCCTGCTTGAAATTGTACCTGGAGACATTTCACTTTCATTCGCTACACTAGGTGCTATGTATAGGCTGTTGCTTTCACTCCAGTAGGGTGAGGTATGGTTTGGCAGTCCGTTGGATTCAATGGTTATCTCGTCCCCGTCAAAAGAAACAGTTACCGCATCCTCATTGAATTCGTTGAAGGCTGCTACAGGTGTGCTACCCGTGGAGCTTGCAATGGAATCATCATCATCATTGCTGTCTGCCACATATCCGCTGGGTTGGGTGCATGAGGTGGTACTTACACTTGGATTTCCTAATCCGTCACCATCTGAGTCTTGATACCATGAAGTTTCGTTACAGGTTTCCTCATCACTAGCGCAAGAAGGAAACAATAGGCTTGTTGCTACAAAAACGAGTGTTAATAAATTGGGGACTTTCATTATTTCTAAAATTAAAAATTGCTATTGAATAGAATCATTTAATGGTTTAGACGGGTGAAAGGAAAAAATCCCTCGATTTTACTCAAATTTTATTAATAATTATGGAAAATAGGCAAAACCCAAATATTGGAAATGTCTTATTGAAATTAAGAATACATCCATTAAACTGACATTTTTGCTATTTCAGATTATTTTAAACCAAAATTGGCCATCTATAACCCCACTAAAAATGGCCGATATTATTAGGTCTTTCCGGGATATTATTATCCTTTAATCTTTTCTGAAAAGCTTCCTTACTTTCTCCCGGGCTAGGCCAGACATCACTAGGACGATGAGCTTCTGCCATCATTTTGTCAATTTTTTCCACCAGAGCCTTGTTTTCAGCACTGATGTCATTTTGCTGTTGGGGGTCAGTTAGCAGATTGTACAGTTCCAAATGGCCACCATTGGCTTTGTGGGCATAATATTCCCCCAACCTGATGGCTTGATTTTGTTTATGCTCCCAATAGAGGTATTCATGTGCTATTTGCTCACCTTGCCCGGTAAGGGTTGGTAAAATAGAAAGCCCGTCTATAAAAGTAGGAGAGGAAACGCCTGCCAAATCAGCGGCAGTAGGGAGGAAGTCCCAAAATGCCCAGATATGATCACTTACTGTTCCTGCCCTTATCTTCCCTGGCCACCTTACCATGGCAGGTACATGAAATCCTCCATTGTATTCATTGCTTTTTTGTCCTCGGGTAGGGGAGCGATGCTTAAAAAAATCACTTAATGTAGGACCTTCCTGTAAGTCTAGGTATCTTTTCTCATAACCTTGGCTTGAGTTTCCATTGTCAGAAGCAAAGAATATAATGGTGTTGTCATCCAAACCTAAATTATCCAATAAGTCCATTAATTTACCTACTTCTCCATCCATACGGGATACCATTGCTGCCCACTCTTTGTGTTGAATCGGCCAGTTTTTGTCCTTATATTCTCCAAGTTCTGGCACGATCAGTGGCCCATGTGGTACCGTATTGGCAAGGTATAAAAAGAAAGGCCGGTCCTGATTTTCTTTTACAAAATCCAAGGCTTTTTCGTTGATGATATCAAAAGAATAAACTGCATTTGAGGGGTCATCAATCCCATTTGGAATTACTTTACCTTCTTCATCATAAGTACTGGCTTTGGAATAATTTTCATATTCGTAATGGTTTTTGTTTCCGGGAAAAAAGACCTTGTCTTGATTGTGATACAAAAATTCAGGGTAATAAGTATGGGCTTGACGCTGGTTGAGGTAACCATAGAATTCATCAAAACCCATTTTGTTGGGTATTCCGGGTTGATTTTCTAGCGCCAAACCCCATTTGCCGAACAAGCCCGTTTTATACCCTGCTTCTTTTAGCATCATGGCCACCGTATAATCCCCTTCTTGTAAAGATTCGCGATAAGATTGATAGGAATTACCTCTCACCCTGGCGTGTCCCTGATGTAAACCTTGCATCAAAGAAGACCTGGACGGTGCACAAACCGAACTTCCTGCATAGGCATTGGTGAACTTCATCCCTTCAGCGGCAATTCTATCAATATTTGGGGTTTTGATTTTCTTCTGACCATAGCAGCCCAGATCCCCCCAACTTAAATCATCACTTAAAATAAAAATTATATTTGGCGCCCTTTCCTCTTTTATTTCTTTTTTATTTGAAGTGCAACCAAGGCAAGTGATAATAGCTAAAGCAAGACTTATTATGGATGGATTATACAATTGCTTAATGTTCATAAAAATTAGGATTAGAAATGGGTGGAATGAAATTTTTTAAGGAGTAGCTGTAAGGATTTTAAGTCTGTCAATGGCATTCTGGTTTTGAGGATTCAAGTCCAATGATTTTTTGAAATTAGCAATGGCTTTTTTATGGTTTCCCATGGATAGAAATCCCTCTGCCAAACTATCAAATAGATTGGCAGATTTGGGGTATAATTGGGTTGCCAAGTTAAAGACTTTGACACCTTGATTTGAGGTTTTAGCGTTAAAAATTAATTGAAGCCCTAGCGTATTTAAGTTTCCTTCGGGCAGGTTTAATTCGGGGTGTTTCTTTTTGCTTTCCTCATATAGCTCCCATAGGCTATTGTATTGCTGAGCGGAGGCCAAGGCATTGAAATCATTAAAAGTAAAGGCAGTGCTTTTTTGCCCCTTCACGCTGTAGCTCATCAAGTTCTTATTCGTTCCAATCAGCTCTAATTGGCTTTTGAAGGCTGTTTTTGCTGTACTGTCTTCCAATAAAAATGCTTTCAAAAAACTCAAACCAAGTATTGAAACCCATTTATAAGCATTCATAATTTCAGGATCACTCTTGTCTTGTCTGCCATCTCGAGCTTGAAAAAGAACCCCTAGGGGGCTAAAATACGAGTGGGTTAAATCATGAAATTTTAAGCGGTAAGCTCGGTTGAGGGAAAGGCTGTCGTATAAAACAAACTTGGTATTGAGTGTCGAGTCAATCTTGTCTTCATTGAGAACCTTTTCAGGTATGTCTTTTTGGGCCATATGCAGGTAAGGCACATCCATTTTGTGTAAACCAAAAAAGGGTGATTTCTTTAATAAGTCATACTGATACCTTTCTGTACCATCAAGGCTAATGACGGCTTTAATGTTGTCATTGCGCATTTGAGCAATGATGTTTGCTAGCCCCCCGAAGCTAAAACCCATGACTGCTATTTTGGTGAGGTCACTATTTGAGATTAATCCCGCCTCTTTAATAAGAAATTCAACATCTCTGGCCTGGGTTTCCATTTCCTTGGCCAGGTTATTTCCAAACCACCTTGTTTCCGTTCCTCTGCTGGGGCTGGCAATGACTATAAAACCCTCGCTTGCGAGGTATTCACACATAGCGAAATTTTCCACGGAAGAAGCCTGAAAACTTG
>NZ_CAXBOC010000530.1:0-3635 GCF_963976465.1 uncultured Cyclobacterium sp.
TTTTGACTAACACCTAATTCAGTCGCCATATTTATACTATTGTCAACAACTAATTTCCCGCCAATGATAAGCCCTGCCATACCAAATATTATCAAGGCCCAAATTTTAAAATTGGACTTTTCTTCAAAGGCAATTTCTTCAGGTTTCTCTTGTTTCAATTGAGCAAAAACATAATAAATAAAACAAACAAATCCGGTCAATAAAATCAGGCCATCAATGTTTGAAATTTCGGGGTTTTGATTTATAAAAAAATCGTTGGCAAGGACCAACAATAATAAGGCGACAATCAGGGAAATAGGAATTTCTTTCCATGCTGTGGAAGATTGAACGGTAATTGGATAAATGAGACCTGCAATACCAAGGATAATGAACAAATTGAAATTATTACTACCGATAATATTTCCAAAAACGATGTCAGAAAACCCGTTTAAGGAAGCTAAAAAATTAACGATTAATTCTGGTGCCGATGTACCAAAAGCTACAATTGTCAATCCAATTACTAAATCGGAAATATTATTTTTTTTCGCTAATGAAGAAGCTCCGGATACGAGCCAATTCGCTCCAAAAATTAGGCTTATAAACCCTAAAACAATCAGTAAAGAAGCTATTGCCATATTTTCTCGCTATTATTCATGCACCACAACTATTACTTAGCCCCCTAAATAACTATGAAGGTAGAGATGAAATTCCTCCCCTCTCCTTTTACGTATTTCTTATGTTAAATTATACTTTTCAGACAAGGAATATGGAAGATACGCTTAATTTTTTTTTTTAAGATGATAGCAGATGATTTATTTGGCTTTTAAGTAAATGTCGAAATTTATGGCCAGATTGCCGTTTATGTCCACCGGTGCTATTTCCAAAATTCTATGCTTTGCTTTGTCTTTTGAAGCCCAAGGATCTTTCACGATATGTGGGTCACCTTTGAAATAAATTTGGGAGATTAATTCTTTGCTGTTTTTTTCAGTTACCCGGACATGAATATGAGCCGGTCTATACAGTGCTCCATTCAAATACTTGCCTGGTAAAATGGTTGTAAAAGCATACTCTCCCTTAATGTTTGTGTTTAAACCAGCTCGTAGCCTAAATGCTTTGGTATCATTATCATATTTGCCTTCAGTATCGCAATGCCATATTTCTACCAATGCATCTTGAAGCACAGTTGCACAGTCTGACTTAAATACTTTTCCTTTTAATTCCAGACGTGTCCCTTTCAAACCTTCGTAGGTCAAATCTGAACGAATTGGTGCATCCGGACGATAGAATGGGCCTAAAATGTCATTGGTGGTGTCACAGTCACCTTTATATTCTCCATTGGCTCCTTTGGTTATAAAGCCAAATGTGGTCAGGGAGAAAGCTGTTAATGTTGACCTGATAATAAATTTTTTTCTGTCCATGATGATGTTGGTTGAATATACCTGTGTCAAGCTTAGGAGTAGTTTATAAACAAGCCATGCACCTCACTCCTTCAGCTTATTTCATATTAAATTAAGGATTTTAAACAAGGAACTCACCAGGTAGGGTAAAATATTAATAAGAACTTTTTAAAATTGAACAGAAAAAATCTATTAATGTGGAGCTAGTTGGTCCGTAAACAATTAGATGATTTTAAGAAAGAACCTGATTTTTAGATTCTATTGGACTTAGGCTTAAATGCAGTTATTTCCCAAACTTCTGGCGCTTTAAGGTTAAAAATGTTGAATAGATTGAATAATTCCGGATGCGTAACTGTTACCTGTTTGATTTTAATTATAAAATTATAAAACTACGTTCACTAAAAGCAGGCAAGTTGGGTCCTCTATCATAAAAATATTTGATATTATCCTTCTTATCTGATATACCTAAACTGTACAAAACGGGCACATAATGGTCAGGAGTGGGAGAAGCTATTTTCCCCAGTTTGTGGCTTGTTTCATATTTAATTAGATTATCAAAGTTACGGTCATCAATCTGTTTTTTTAACCAAAAATCATATTCTGCTTCCCAACCATAGGGAGTCATATCACCACTTCTCATTTTTTGTCCAGCCATTTGTAAGTTATGAATTAAGGAGCCACTTCCTATTATCAGGACGCCTTTTTCCCTTAAGGGTTTTAATTGATTTCCTAAGTGATAATGATAATTTGGATTTGCATGATAATCAATACTCATTTGAAATACAGGAACATCGGCATTTGGAAATAAGTGCATAAGCATAGGCCAAGCGCCATGATCCAGGCCCCAATCTTCAGTTTGCCCTACTGAAGGTACAATTCTAGTAACTTCTTGAGCTATTTCTGGTGCTCCCTCGGCATGGTACCTTGGATCATAAAAGTGTTTTGGAAAACCATAATAATCGAAGATTTGCTCTTGTTTTCGAGAAATATTAACAAATGTTCCATTGGTACACCAATGGGCTGAAATTATCAAAGCAGCTTTAACCTCATAGTCTTTTTGTAAGGTTTTACCTAATTCAAATAAAGTGTTCCAGAATGGACGTTCCTCTTTCTTCATAGGAATATCCATAGGATTACCATGAGAGGTAAATAAGACAGGCATTCGCTTGCTTTGTTTAGGTAAGGCATCTGTAAATGCTTTTAATTGATGTAAGTCATTCATAGCTACAATTGATATTGCTGATTTTCTTTTCAGTTTACACATGATGAAGTAAGGAGCTCGTCAATTAAACGATCTCCTTACTTGGTATAATACTATGCAATTTTCACTTTTTTACTTCTTCCCCAAGCAATAAAGTAGGCTGCTAAACCCAGAAATACACACATCCCTATCGCTTGAAACTCACCCTTAAACACATGGAAAATAGTAGCCAAAATCATGACTATTACCAAACCATAAGCAGCTAATACACTAAGTGTGGGTTTAATTTTTAACAAGGAAGGAAGCAACAATCCCAGGCCACCTAATAATTCAGAAAGTCCAATAAACCTTATTAAT
Source organism: uncultured Cyclobacterium sp. (assembly GCF_963976465.1). Taxonomy (NCBI): domain Bacteria; kingdom Pseudomonadati; phylum Bacteroidota; class Cytophagia; order Cytophagales; family Cyclobacteriaceae; genus Cyclobacterium; species uncultured Cyclobacterium sp. The sequence goes on from NZ_CAXBOC010000530.1 coordinate 2,935, forward strand.
AGGACCGGTGCTTCGGTCACCCAAGGGATAGAAATTGCTATTTCTTTGATAGGCTGAAAAGTTTTCATCCCACCAGCCATTATAAACATAATTGCCAAAATTACTTGAGCTACCCAAAGTAAAATGTTCAATGTTTTTGTATTCATGTTTTCTGAATTAACTTTTGTTATATACTTTATTTAAAAATTCACTAGCTGAAGTAGGTTTTCTCCTTAAAACTTTTTCCAAATCTCCGGCATGGTTTTCTAATTCACCTTGATTGATAGCTTCGGCGAAACCTGCAAAAACACCAATATAATCAGCAGGTACTCCTGCCTCAGTCAACACTTTTTTATAGGTTTCTTGATCAGGACTAACATATTTAATGCTTTTCCCTGTAATGCTTCCTAGTATATCAGCTAGCTCTTGAATGCTTGGATTTTCAGAATTTGAAAAATTATAAGACTTATTGATATGCCCATCTTCTATTAAAATATTGGCAGTTGCTTCAGCCATTTCATTTCTTAGGGTAAATGCGGCCTTTCCTTTTCCTGCAGGTAAAAAGATTCCTGTTTCTAATACTTTTTCGCCAAAAAACATTGGCAAAAAATCCATGTACAGATTGTTTTTAAGAATGGTATAATCCAAGTCACTCTCCTCTATCCATTTTTCGGTATCAATATGCGACTTCGCAAGAAAGGCAATGGGAGAAGTTTCCGTTT
>NZ_CAXBOC010000531.1:0-3619 GCF_963976465.1 uncultured Cyclobacterium sp.
TTGGTATTCCATCCCAGAGCGTCCCAGGATTCCCAGCCTAATTCAAACAAAGTAAACTTTGGCTTTACTTCTGAATAGCCATTGTCCTCCCTGGCATTTTTATAATGCTTGTAAAGCTCAGGTACTTTACCAACGAAAAGATAGAAGGATGAAGCCCCTTTGCCCTCTATTTCCTGGTGATAGGAATTTGTTGACAAAGTCACCGATTTTTTCCCTTGAGAAAAGAAAACGCCGGCAAAATCGTTTTTCGGAAAGATACAGAATGAGCTCACCCACCTATTTCGCGCGCCATCATTGATGAGCCGAAAGCGTTTTTCATTTTCAGCAACTAGGTTAAAGGTCTTGTTCCAACCTCCGGCATCCCCTAAACCATAAGCCACAGGCATCCCTCCAAACCTTATAGAGGTTGTATTTATATTATCATTTTGGGGAGACACATTTAAAGTAATTCGCCCTTCTTTAAAAACCAAGTCAACCTGTGCATAAGCTCCATTGGACAAGCTCACCTTTAGCTTTGCACTTTTTGAACTGCTTTTTAATACCTCTGACGAAATGACAGGATGGCCATTGAGAAAAAGTCCTGATTCTTGATCCTTAGGAACCTTAACTGTCCCTAATCGGTCCTGAATTTCCATTTTCATGCCGATAAGCTCCACTTTTAACCGGTAATTCCCATCACTTAAATACAAGGCAGGTTCTTGAATAAAAGAATAAGAGGCAAGAAAAATTGTTGCTAAAATTAAAAACAGTGATTTACAGTGTATTGAATGCATTATTACAAAAGGGTTATTGTTAGGTTTTTTAATAGTAGTGAAGCCTTTAAAAATCTACTTACGATAATGTAAGTACATTAAGCTAATGGCAAACAGCCCGCAAATATAAACCGGTATTTTTCAATTTCACGACACTATTTTATATAGACTGAGGTCGAAAAGGAATTTTTGTAAAAAAACTTGTCCCACATTATGACCATAAAGTAGGTCCGGGTTGATGAAGGGGCTCAATTCAATAATTAATTTCAGTTTATTCAACACCCTTCCATAAGACATAGGTTGTTTAACCTAAAACAAGCAATCGACAACCTATTAGATGAAAACACTCCAAAATTAGCCACTTTGTTGCAGTTTCCAATCACACCAAAACGATGCAATGCCACCCCCATAAATTCTGATTTTCTTGCGATTGCAACACTCCCACAGTATGGTCAGGAAACCCTATGGCTTAACATCATTCCAATTGAATAAGCTAGGATTAGAAATTGATATTGCTTACAATTATTTAAAGGTTTTCTATTCCTTTTCCATATTCTTCGCTACCTGCGCATCAAATGCTTCCAATATAGCTGAAGGCAGCTTGGCTTTTTGTACCCAAGATTCTTCTCCATAGACACCAATATTATCAAGGTCAAAAACCTCAAAACCAATCCGCTTAACAGCTCTCTTGTTTTTAAAATTATAGTTGAAATTTTCTGCATCAACAAATCGAGGATCTCTGATCACACTATTTTTATCATGCCCTATCTTTTGCCATTCCGCAAAACTTTTACCGTTGAAGTCATATTCATCTCCTCCCGTATTCCAGTACATATTAAGGTCCATGGCAATGTCAATCTTTTCCCAGGCACCTTGCAACACCGCACCTTCATCGAAGACGATAATATTGTTTAAAAAATCAAAAGACCTGTGCTCTTCCACCCGTGTACATTGGGCCTGGTACATTTTAGCATAGGCGAAAATATTATTTCGAATGGTATTATTTGCCCCGTAATGTTGGTGAAAACCGCCGGTTTTGGTACTGTAAACCAGGTTATTTTCCATTACTATATCAGAGGAACCTTCATCTGTATACAAGCCCCAACCACCATAAGAGTAGGCATGAACATGGTGAACAATATTATTACTGATCACTGTGCCTTCGGATTTCCCCAAGGTATAAACTGCTGCCATATCACTAAGCAGGGTCCAACCTATATGGTGGATATGGTTATTGGTGATTTTATTCCGTTTGGCTTTGCTTTCAGCATATCCCCAAACCCAGCCAACTGAAATTCCGGTATAATAAAAATTACCTATATCGTTGTGGCTGATTTCATTGTCAGAACTATGGCCTACCCAAACGCCTACTGCCGAGGGGTATTCCAAACCTCCGGTCTGTAAGATATTATTGTGGAGTTTTATATGGGAAGTATGGTTTTCACCTTTTTGGGGTCGGAAGTCCCCAAGGTAAATTCCTCCTCCACCTAGATCATGTAAATAACTGCGTTCGACCGTAGAATTATGGCAAGCTTTGCCATACCAAAGGGCATGTTGACCGGTTTTAGAAATCTCACAATTTACAAAATCAACATGGTTTGCACCTTCTAGCATCACTGCCGCATTGATCAATGCAGCCGCCTGATTGGGTTCAGAACCGGTAGGAGGAACCGCATAATGACAATGCATAAAAGAAAGACCTTCAAATCGGACATGTTCAACGGGCTTCCCATTGGCAGCATCCCCTTTGACCATTACCAGGTTTTCCAGCAGGGGTGCGACTACTTCCGCATTCTCGGGTTGCTCTCCGGGACGAGGAATATAATACAAGGTACCTTCAGGATTTAAATACCACTCTCCTGCTGCATCCAAAGCGGCAGCAAAATTTTCAAATACAATCCTACCTCCCTCCTTAATCGGGTTCCAGGGTTTCATTCCTTTACCGGAAGTAAACACCCGGGCACTGTCTCTGTCCAATCTATCAATGTGGCGCATGGTGAAATCCCATTTATGGTAGGCCCTAAAGCGAACATTCTCCAACTCATCCGCTTGAATCCCCTTAAGATAGGAGAAATTGTCTTCATCAAAAGAGTGGATTTGCTGTGCTTTTTCTACTACCCTTCCTGTACCTTTGATCCAATATTTTTGCTTCACTGCCCCTATATGCATAAAATCTTCATTGGGGGTACGTGCCAAAGTTGCCCTTTTTCCGTTGACATACAACTGGTCAAACCGCCATTTATAAAGGCGACTTTCCGGCACATCCAGTTCCCATACACCTTTTGCATTTACTTTAAATCCGGTTAGTGTTTTACCACCACTGAATATTGGGTTTTCATCCTGATAGGCTTTATAGACCACGGGAGCTTCTTGCGACCCTCCATCTTGAGGGTACAATTCAAAGGGAGCTGACATCTGGTATTCTCCTCCACGTATCAGCACGGTAACCGGACCGGTAAACCCATTGTTCATTTTGTGGTTTCTAATCCAATCCCGAGCGCCAATAAGACTTGCCAATGGTTGGTCCATTGTGCCCTTGTTTTTATCGTCACCATTAGGGGCTACATAAATCGTGAGCTCGTTTTTATTAATTTGGCTTGCCCATGCAAAGGCGTTGGGAATAAATTGAATAAACAAAAACAATAAAATCCCAATAGCACTACTAATTTTTATATAATTCATTGGTTTTTTCCTTTGGTAAGCCAATTTACAATTATAGGACAAACATTTCTATCAAGGGGGGATTTTCATTGGAATTCAGGAGGCATACAGGAAAGAGATTTTGTCAGCATTGTTGCGAAAAAAAAGCAACAATGCCGCCAAAATCAAGATTGGTATAATCTTCCTTACCAAGAGCTGACACCCTT
>NZ_CAXBOC010000532.1:0-3614 GCF_963976465.1 uncultured Cyclobacterium sp.
GGAATTCTATACGTTCTTGATTTTGGCGGCATTGTTGCGCTTTTTCTGCAACAATACTGACAAAATCATATTGACGAAAGCGCATTAAGGGATTAAACGGTGGATTTAAAACTTACATGATTCGTCAAATAAATTCGGTTTTTCCAACAAATCCCCTCCCGATTAAAGTCGGGACAGGCTTAACCCCCTTTCCCTAAGGGGGAGTCGCTGGCTATTGAATTTGGAGCGGCTTTTAGGGTCGTGTTATTTTTTAGTAATTTAAGCATCTGATCAGGTGATTCTTTTGGGTTTGCCTTACTTCTGTTTTATTATGATGCTACAAAGAATTTCGGTTTTCGGCAACTCCCTTCCCGATTATTGTCTGGACAGCCTTAGCCATCTTAATAGGGAGGATTTGATTCGTTTTTTATAATTGTTTACATTAACCTATGGCTTCGGCTCCGCTCAGCCACCGGTATAGCATTCTTCTTCTCTAGGCTTCGGCAAGCTCAGCTGCCGGTCATCGTTTCTGATCCGTCACCGGGACTCAGCTAGCGGCGAATAAGCAATGGTGGTCAAGAACATTTCCATCCCTGTATCACCCCATTTCGTCACATTTCTTTGATTGAAGCTTCTGAATGGAATATTCTTGTGTAAATATTAACAGGCATCAAAACTTGTTATTACACGATCCGGATGTTTTCAATGAAGAATCGCTATGACCAAAAACAACAAAAAATGTTTTATACTATTGATTATTGCAGGCTTGCTGTACAATATCTACCTGGCTTATGCTGCCCATAAATATTCCAATCAAATAAACCCACTCAGAACCGAATGCAAAATATTCGGTTTAAATTTTAATCTATAAATTGAACAAATATGAAAAATAAACCTTTGGCATTTCGGCAAATCGAATGGTGGATCGTTACCCTGGTCTTTCTGATAATTGTTTTGGTCAATATACTCAGTGCAGGTAATGGGGGTTATCATTTGATTAATGATGGTTTAATTAGCTATTTCGCCAAAATTATTATTCCGCTACTATTATTTCTAGTCTTTTTCCTGTTTCATAAGGTACTGATACCTAATTACCTAAAGAATAAAAAAATGGCACGCTTGATTATACTAAGCGTTTTAATTGCCATTTTCTCCTACATCATCATTACTTTATTTTCTGATGGAGCAAATATTACTGAAGCTCCTTTTACGGCCTACTATTTTAAAATAATGGCCATTTATTTAGGCTATTTGGTTTGGGTGATCTTTTTGAAGCAAGTGTTGACCCCTCCAAAAATGAAGGATTTTCAACCCTACAATTCAATTCGCCTAGGTAGTATTTTGTTTTTTCTGACATTATTCCTTCTCCAGGTTAATGAGCTTGTGCATAGGGGGATCGCCCTTGTATTGGCCTTTGCACTACCAACAATTGTTTTGATATTGGTTTATAATTATTTCCTTATTTATAAAAAACGACAGGCGGGAAAAAGAAAGGCTGCCAACTGGTTTAATATTACTTTATTATTCATCCTCCCAGGTACATTTATTTTTATTGGCTTAGTTGAACAGGAAGAAATTCCACTTTTAATTGGTCTGGGCATCGGTTTATTGATCCAACTGGTTATTATCCCCCTCTCCAATCTTGCTTTTGAAAAGTATTTTGGGTTGGTAGGTCAAATTAAAAACCTAAGCCATAAAGTAAATGTGGGCTCGGCCAATTTAAGCTTTCTTAAATCGCAAATCAATCCCCATTTCTTGTTCAATGCATTGAATACCCTTTACGGTACTGCTTTGATGGAAAACGCAGAAAAAACGGCAGATGGGGTTCAAAAACTTGGAGACATGATGCGCTTTATGATTCATGAAAACCAACAAGATAAAATCCCCCTAAAAAGAGAAATTGCCTATGTTAAAAACTACTTGGACCTTCAAATGCTACGTTTTGAGAATGAAGAGAACCTCTCGGTTGATTTTAAATTACCAACAGCTGAATGTGATGGGAATATAGCTCCCATGTTGCTGATACCTTTTGTAGAAAATGCATTCAAGCATGGCATTAGCACCAATAACAAGTCCTGGATAAGGATCAACCTACGCTGCATGCAAGGAACGGTACACCTGGATTTGGTCAATAGTATCCATCCAAAAAAAGTGACGGATGATCCCAAAGATGAATCCGGGATAGGATTGGAAAATGTAAGAAAGCGACTGCAACACTATTATTCCGGAAAGTATAGTCTTTCCACCATTTCCAATGAAAGTGAATTTTTCGTACATTTCTCCTTACAACTAGATTGATTTAACCTGAAGACCTTCTATTACCTAGTACAAATTTAACTTTATGTTAAAAGCAATAGCAATTGATGATGAGCGAATGGCTTTGGAGGTGATCAAATCCCACGCCTCCAAAGTTCCTTTCATTAGTCTGGAAGCCGTTTTTTCTGATGGCATCCAGGGACTGGAGTACCAAAGCCAACAACCGGTAGACCTTATTTTCTTGGACATCAATATGCCTGATATTTCAGGAATCGACCTGATGGCCATGCTTCCTGAATCCACAATGGTCATCTTTACTACCGCCTATTCAGAATACGCGGTAAAAGGTTTTGAACTCAATGCACTGGATTACCTTTTAAAGCCATTTCCCCTAAGTCGCTTTTTAAAAGCCTGTCAAAAAGCAAGAGATTGGAAAGCTTTGCAACCTTCAGAAGAACCTGAGTTTGTATTTATCAAGACTACAGACAGCCAACAAAGGGTGAATTTTTATGAGCTATTGTTCTGTGAAGCCTCAGGAAATTACGTTAGCCTGCAATTGAAAAATGAAAAGATAATGAGTAGGATGACTTTTAAAGAATTGGAAAAGCTACTCCCCTCCTATTTTATCCGTACCCATAGGTCCTTTATGGTCAATAAAAATAGGATTAATAAAAAAGAACGACACCAAGTACAAGTAGATGAGCATTTTATTCCGGTAAGTATGTCTTATACTGATTTTATTTAGCAGACATAAGGGTTTCGAGAATTTACATTTTAATTACAGAATAAATTCACTATATTAATAGTAGATACCATATTTACGAAACGAACACTTGTATTTGGTTGGCTAGAATGTGAAAGAGTTATGAAAAACAATTTAATATACCATCTAGTGGCTAATGCTACGTTCGTATTAATACTGTACCCCTGGTTAGAAGGATATATATCTACCGGTCAATTTGTTATCGCTGCTTTTATTTATTCTTTCATTTATCATCCTATTGTTGATTATTACCGACTTAGAGCTTTAGGTAAAATAAGAGAAAAGGATTTTAGCAAGATGTGGAAATGGGGCACATTATACAGATTTAAGTATTACAATCAATTAATGTTTGGAAAGTAGGTAAGCATTATTTTCTTCAGGAAATTCTCTTTGATCCAATCCTTGCAGTGATGTTGAAATCAGTAAAGGAATTGATGATTTTTTGTACTTCGGCAAGCGCAACAAGCCAAAATAATTATATAATCCTGAAAATGAGCCTGCCCAAGAGTTCAAGGAAGTAAATGAAATTAAAAAGCCAGTCCATAAACAATGAACTGGCTTTTGAAATTTTATTAGGGCTTGTTGGAAAATTCGATAAAACTTGACCACGTAAGGG
>NZ_CAXBOC010000533.1:0-3587 GCF_963976465.1 uncultured Cyclobacterium sp.
CAAAAAAGCCAGAGTGATGAGTATGATTATCCCGGGTTTGGGACATATTTATGCCGGAGATGTAAGAAATGGGATAAACTCATTGTTGCTTAATGGGGGCTTTGCTTACCTTACTTTACAGACCATGTTTAATTATTCTTTATGGGATGCTGCAATTTCTATATTGCCTTGGTACCAAAGGTATCATATGGGTGGATACAATCGGGCAGAAGAAGCTGCTCATGAAAAAATACGAAACAAGACAGCGGAAATTTTCGAGGAAATTATTGTGACAGTGGCCTTTGCTCAATCTAGCACCCGAAACAAATAAGACAAAGAAAACTCCAGTTGGGTAAAATTCAGATCAAAAATTCTTTCTTGAGCTTCGGGATTTCCAAATTCATAAGAGTACCTTACTTCTCCCTGAATGGTATGATTGCCAAATAACTTAGACAGACCTACCCCTGCAGTAAGTCCATACATTAATTTTCTGGGCTTATCCCCTTCCTGTCCATAGGTGGGGATTACGAGGTCGCCTTCTATTACCCTTAGCTCATCATCTACATTCATTAAATAACCCAGATGCGGTCCTATCTTAATATGAAAGCGTCCGGAATTACCCAAATAGAAATTAGATAAAATAGGAACTTTCAAATAATTGAAACTGGTTTTATTGCCGGTATTGATGGTATCTGTAGCATGATAGCCGGTAGTCAAAAGCTGAAATTCTATTTGTCCTCCTGCATTTTTCTCAAAAAATTGTTCTATGACCAAGGAATAACTTGGAGCCCTAAAACCAGTAACATCTCTGGGATAAGTTCCCAGAGATGTCCTGTATGTTGCACTTGACTGAGTATATCCGGCTTTTATACCAATGCTAGTCTGGGCAACTAATTCCCCAGAAAAAATGCTCACAAGAAATAATAGGATAAAGGAAGGTTTCATAAGGTGATAATCGGACTGCTGACTCAAATCTAATGGGCCATTAACCTATTTTTTCTTCTCTTCTATATCTTCTTCCCTATCTCTCAATTTCTTGTCATCCACATTTTTGTTCAAAAACGCATTGATTTTATCAATAGAAAATGAGCTTGAAATCTCTCCAAATGAATTAATATTCATTTTGAAGCCTTCCAATTCTTCATTTACTTTTGGAATATCTTTCTTTTTTGAATTTTTTGCCATGACTCAAGGGGTTTAGGTATGTTTTGTGCCAGTTAAGAGGCTTTTATATTCTCTAACGCAAAATCTATTCTTAAGATTAGTTCTTCTTTACCTAATATCTCAAATATCTGCATAAGGTCCGGACCTGCGCCTACTCCGGTAATGGCAAGTCTTACGGCTTGCATTATTTTTCCTAACTTTATTTCTTTCTCCTCCGCAGTTTCTCCCAACATGGTTTTGGCCACCTCGGCGGTAAGCTCAGTAGAATTAGCTTTAAGTTTATCCCTAAATGCAGTTAGCACGATCACAACATTCTCATTCCACTTTTTATTCACGATGCGTTCATCAAACTCCTTTGGTGCAAACACCATAAATCGACCTTCTTTCCAAAGGTCTGCGGGAAAAGTAGCCCTTTCTTTCATTAGAGAAACTATCTTTTCAGCCTTTTCTTTACTTATTGTTACATTTTCTTTTGCAATATCCGCTAGTAAATAATCAGACAATGCTGCGTTACTCTTCTTTCTAAGGTACTGTTCATTGTACCATTTAGCTTTATTAATATCAAATTTAGTGCCCGACTTACCTATACGTTCTATGGAAAAAGCTTCAATCAATTCTTCAACCGTAAACATTTCACGTTGGTCCCCGGGATTCCAACCCAAAAAGGCAAGGAAATTTAAAAAGGCATCGGCCAAATAACCCGCTTCCTTAAACCCGTCTACCAACTCTCCATTTTCAGGACTAGTCCAATTTAATGGAAAAATTGGGAAACCATGTTTCTCAGCATCTCGCTTAGACAATTTGCCATTGCCATCAGGCTTCAGTAATAATGGAAGGTGAGCAAATTGGGGCATAGAATCTTCCCAGCCCAAGAATTTATACAACAAAACATGAAGTGGAGCAGAAGGCAGCCATTCTTCACCACGGATGACATGTGTTATTCCCATTAAATGATCATCTACAATATTGGCCAAATGATAGGTAGGCATGCCATCTGATTTCATCAGTACTTTATCATCCAATGAGTTGGAGTGCACCATGACCCAGCCACGAACCATGTCATTTAACCTAACCTCTTCTTTCCTTGGGATTTTGATACGTATCACATAAGGATCACCTGATTCCAAACGCGCTTTCACCTCGTCCGCAGGCAAAGTAAGGGAGTTTTTCATCTGAGTTCTGGTGATGGAATTGTACTGCGGAGATACCACCCTTGCAGCAGTAAGGCGCTTTCTCATTTCATCCAGCTCATCAGGAGTATCAAATGCATAATACGCATGACCTTGATCCAATAAGTATTGGGCATATTCCATGTACATAGGCTTGCGCTCAGATTGCCTGTATGGGCCAACTTCTCCAGGCTTCCATGGACTTTCATCAGGAGTAATTCCTATCCATTCCAATGAATTCTTTATGTACTCTTCGGCTCCCGGTACATACCTGTTTTGATCCGTGTCTTCAATCCTTAACAAAAATTTTCCGCCATTCTTTTTGGCAAAAAGATAATTGTACAATGCAGTTCTTACACCGCCTATATGTAAAGCTCCAGTTGGTGATGGAGCAAATCTAACGCGTACTTCCTTACTCATAAAACAGCAATAAATTTCAATTTAAGTGGGCAAAGATAATCAATAATAAACGAAATTGGCTGAATCTAGCCCAAAGTATTGCCAATGTTAGGCAGATCCAAAACTATAAATCACTGTTCGATGTTTAAATAGCCTAACATGCCGAAAAGTGTATCCCATAATGATCCCTCTCAAGCAGAAATGTTTCGCCTAATTAAAATTTTTGGCCTAGCATCCCTTGCTTTGGTACTAATCCTTTCTTTTTTCGATGGGCATAGGGCCAACAATTCTGGAGAAGACCCTACTTTTACGATTAAAGATGCAGGTCTTTTGTTCTTCTATAATGTCCGAAGAATTGATTATCGTACCAAGCGATTGGCTGAAGCCAAACTGGAAATTTATACCCACAAATCCTTTCAAAAAGACAGCACCTTTAACACCGTCCGTTTAGACATCATTGTCAATAAAAACAATCAAACGGCCTTTCTGTTCTTAAAATCTCAGGGAAATTACTTGGACAGGAAAATGCTTTTAAGAAACGGTGAGGGTCAAAAGCAAGATCACTTAACCCTGCTGCCAAATGCTTCCAACAGGCAAACGCACTTGGAAAATGCAAGAACAATTGGCTATTGGCTCCAACAAGAGTCAGGTACTGTACAGGTATTATCGGAAAATAAATGGCTACCCTTATTTGAAGGGGAAAGAGAAAAACAGGCATTTTTACATACCTTAAATGACTTTCTAAAAATTACGGGCCGGCAATGATTTGGTAAATGAAATGTAAAGAACCTTTATGTATGCCCAGCAAATAGCTTCTTTATCCTGAATTGCGAATGGCAACAAATTTTATTAATTTAAATAACTTTTTAGATAAAA
>NZ_CAXBOC010000534.1:0-3586 GCF_963976465.1 uncultured Cyclobacterium sp.
TGTAATAAAAGATTTTTATGTATTTAACCCATATCATTTATTATAGATGGCATTTTATTTATAAATGACACTTTTATTATAAATGATTTATCTTTTATAGGTCTCAAGGAATTCAAGGTCAACTGAGGGAAGTTATTCTAAAAGCTGGTGATGCATCCGTACTACTCCATCCTGAAAATGCCAGGAAAAGCAGGTTCCCTGATTTTATAATAAGAATTGTAATCAAAAGAAATCAAACCTTTTTGGAAGCTTAGGAATAACACAAAAAAATGGATAAGGCCGGTAAATTTGGAAGCGAATAGATCTGCTAATCAATAACGAAAATCGACTTTACTACCTATTAATCAAAACTAAGGATCAATGGTCAGAAGCCATTAAATTGAATTAAAAAACTACGGTCAGGTTTTGGTGATGGCTTCTTCTAAATTATAAAGGGCTACGATGACTTGCATCAGCGCTGCTGTCCTTACCGCTTCTTTTTTTGAAGCCGGCGATTCGCCTATATCTAAAGAACCGGAGGCAATTTCGGGACTTTTTTCAAAGCGTAACAACTCCTCAGCATAAAAATCCATAAGCAATTGATCTTCTTCGTCTTTAGGCAAGCGACCCAAGATCCTAACAAATGCTTCCCCAATTGCCGCTTTCTCGTCTTTCATTTGATCGACTAAATTTTCAGCTAGCACCCTTGATGCTTCCAAAACCAAAGGATCATTGAGCATGGCCAAAGCTTGCAAAGGGGTATTGGTACGGTTTCTATTGACTTGGCAAATGTCACGATTGCTGCCATCAAAAATTAAAAGCGAAGGAGGAGGCAAAGTGAGTTTAATAAAGGTATATATTCCTCTTCTATACAATTTGTCTCCCTTGTCTTGCCGGTAAATATTCAACTCTCCTCTTCCGGAACTGGAAGCTTCCCAAAGTCCTTCCGGTTGATATGGCTTAACACTTGGCCCACCCAATTCTTCAACCAGCAAACCACTACTGGCCAATACCATATCTCTGATTAATTCCGCGTGCAAGCGCAAGCGTGGGAAACGTGACAAGTAAGTATTGTCCGGGTCAATGGCCAACATTTCTTTGCTTACAGCTGAAGATTGCTGATAGGTGGAAGAGCTAACGATTAGTTTAATAAGTTTTTTGATGTCCCAACCGCTTTCACGAAATTCCACAGCCAACCAATCCAATAATTCAGGGTGAGTTGGGAGTTTGCCCTGCATGCCAAAGTCTCCGGATGAGGGCACCAGGCCCACACCAAAAATTTCCTGCCAAATAAGGTTGACAAAGACCCTTGATGTTAAAGGATGGTCCTCAGCAAAGGCCCATTCTACCAATCCTAGTCTATTTTTGGGCAAGTCTTTTGAAAATGGTTTGATGATGTCCGGTGTTTTGGGGCTTAGTGCTTCGCCCGTTGGCGCATCATATAAGCCCCTGTCCAGGATAAAAGTGGGACGAATCGAATCCTTTAAGTCTTGCATGATGGAAACGGCTACTTTATTGGTATCCGGATGATTGATAAAGTCCAGAATTCCTTCCGTATCCTCAGCATCAACCCACATCAGCGGTGATTTGGCGCGCACCGGAGAACCTGCTCCTCCTTCAAAACCCTTTTCGGGGGTGTTGTTAAAAAAAGCATAAAGGTTATAATAATCTTTCTGAGAAATTGGATCATACTTGTGGTCATGACATTGGGCACATTCCATGGTCATGCCCAAAATCACCTTGCTAAAGGTATTGGTTTTGTCCAAAACATATTCCACCCTGTACTCTTCATGAATTACTCCTTCCTCCTCAGTGATTTTATGGTTTCTATTAAATGCTGTAGCTAAAAGTTGTTCCCTGTTAGGCTCGGGAAGCAGGTCTCCTGCCAATTGCCATTTTAAAAATTTATTATATGGGAAATTATCATTAAAGGCATGAATAACCCAATCCCGATAGGGCCATTGGGTCCTGATATTGTCATTCTGATAACCAAATGAATCCGCATACCTTGATATGTCTAACCATAACAAAGCCAATTTCTCTCCATAAGCAGGTTTGCTGAGGTACAGGTCAATCATTTGCTCCCAGGATTTTTCACCTGAATTGAAGCTCCGCACTTCTTCAGAAGTGGGCGGCAATCCCGTAAGGTCCAGACTTAACCTTTTTAACAAGAAATTCTTTTCTGCTTTTGGATTGGGTGTAAGCCCATTTTCTTTCATTTTTGCCAAAACAAAACCATCAATGGGATTGTGATTCCATTCCGATAGAGCCGATTCGGGTATATCTTTCTTCACAGGTGGCTCAAAAGCCCAATGCTTTTCGTAAACGGCACCTTGGTCTACCCACTTCTTAATTAATTGCCTTTCCTGATCCGAAAGGCTTAAATTGGATTCAGGGGGAGGCATTTTTTCAGTATTCTCCTCAGAAAAAATTCTTGTAATTACTTCAGATTGATTGGATTTAAGGGAGACAATCGCATGGCGATTTGGATTTTCTTTGAGAGCTGCATAGGCTCCATCTTCCGTATCCAGCCTTAACCCTGCTTCTCTTTTATTGGCATCAGGACCATGGCAGGCAAAGCAATTGTCAGATAATATAGGTCTAATATGGAAGTTATAACTAACTTGATCAGAAATTGAAGTTTCCTTGTAGGTATGCTCGTTTGAACAACTATTTAAAGCCACCGAAGCTATAAATAGCACCATAAATATTGATGAAAAAATTCCTTTGTTTTTCAATCCTACCGGGTTTATATTAATTACATTTCTAATTTAATGGTTATCAAGCAGATTGCCAACACATCTTCTGTTGCTGTCTTTAAAAAGACCTAATTTATAAGAATTTTTATTTGGTAAATTTTAAAGTTACACAAAAAAACCATTATCTACACCTTATAAGAATGTCGGCATAAGGGTAATAATGGTTTTTATTCAACTCAAAAGGACAAGAAAGGCTTAACGGCAGTTAAACCCCATCCAATTCCTCAAACCTCCACCGCTCATTGGGTGAGGTAGTATGTTCTCTTGCTACAATTTCTTCTACTTTCTTGATTATCTCGGGATTTTCTTTAGCCACGTCATGCATCTCCAAAGGATCACTTTTTAAATCAAATAATAACCATGTGGCTCCACCTTTTTGAACATTCAATTTTAAGGCTTTCCAATCTCCCATTCTGATCGCGATCTGACCACCGTAGGAAGGAAATTCCCAATAAAGAAATTCAGGTTGAGGCTGAGAATGACCGATTAAAGTAGGATAAAAACTAGTGCCATCTGTTGCAGATTCTAAAGGTTTCCCGGCTACTTCAGCTAAGGTGGGCATTACATCATAAAAAACAGAGGCATGGTCACTAACCGATCCTTCTTTGATTTTCCCTGGCCAGGAAGCGATCATTGGTACTCGAATCCCTCCTTCATAAAGGAATCCTTTACCAAAACCTTTTTCTTCTCGAAACGCTCCCCCACTATTAAACCATGGAGAATCTGTTCCCCCATTGAAGGTAGGACCATTGTCAGAAGTGAAAATAATCAATGTATTTTCATATAGTCCCTTACTTTTTAATTGTTCAACAAGTTCCCCTACTTGCTCATCCATATAACTAACCATG
>NZ_CAXBOC010000535.1:0-3568 GCF_963976465.1 uncultured Cyclobacterium sp.
ATTCTTAAAAAAAGTTCTCCGTTTCATATTTTTGGTTTATTTTGGGTTAAAATCAAGGAGTCAGGTTGCCAAAATACTTGACAGCATGGAGGACATCTTCAAGATTATCCTCCATTTTGTGTTCACATTCCACATAAACTTCCCCATCAAATTGTTGCCTTTTTAGCTCATGAACTACAGCTTCAAAGTCAATTACCCCTTCACCTACCTTCACATCCTTAGCAGACTGGGTGGAAGCATCAAGATCTTTGAGATGTATACTTATCAGATGACCTTCCAGCTTCTTAAGGCTTTCCACGGCATCTAGACCACTTCTGGTCCAATGCCCCAAATCTCCACATGCTCCGAAATTAGGGTGGTTTTTTATGGCTGAAAGTACCGAGTCCGGATGCCAATAAATACTTCCTGCCTCCTTTGAATGTTGGTGCAAGGCTATTTTGATTTTGTATGCTTCGGCAAGTTTATCCACCATGTCCCAATTTTCTCTTTTGGGTTCAGCTACCAGGTATTTAATTTTCAGGGACTTGGCCAACTCAAAAGCTCTTTGCCAGCTATCCCTGTCATTTGCTTTACCAACATACATGGATTTCATTTTCAACCCATTGGTTTTCAAAAGTTTCCTTACTGCCTTTGCATCTGAAGGGCTGAGGTCTGACATGGTTTTATCGCCAAAGTCTCCACCCAACTTATGAAAATCAAAACCTTCTACATATTTCGCTCCGGTTGTTTTCGCCTTTTCCAAAGTGGCAGGAAAAGGAAACCGATTGAAGGAATACAAGGCTACACCTATATTCCAATCACTTTTAATGACTGATGCTTCATACAAAGGCCTTTTCACCACACTTGCCAAACCAAGAAACAGTATTGGCAAAGCAATAAACACCCAATATTTTTTTAACATATTCTTCTATTTGCTATTGATATATAAAATTTTCTTTATTCTGCATTTCTTATAAAAGCCATCAGGTCAGCAATTTTTTGTTGATCAAGCTGAGCTGACAATACGGGCATAAGGGACATATTCATCCCCTTTATGGCTTCAATATCTTGGCGATTTATAGCTTGTTCTATTCCCGGAGAAATCCTAAGGCTTATTGCCGCTGAAGTTTCATTCATAATCATTCCTTGAATAGTTTCTCCGTTTTTAAGAGTCACTTCCCATAAGTCAAAACCTGGAGCAATAGACAAATTAGGGTCCAAAATATTGGCCATAAGATCTTTTGGATGCCAATTGTGCAAGGTACCTAGATCAGGCCCAAAAGCCACTCCACCTTTCCCTCTAAACTGATGACAAAGGGCGCAATTTTCTATGTAGACTGATTTTCCTGCAATAGGGTCACCATTTATTTCTAAGGCCTTTTGGTACTTTTTATTGATCTCCTCTCCTTCATCCTTAGTCAGTAGTTCTCTTGCGAAATTTCGAGTGGCCTCATCTCCATTGTTCATAAGCCTAACCCTCATTTTCCAGCCAATCGCTACTGTGGGAATTTTTCCATCTTTTAACGCCTCAAGCAATAGTTTGACCCGATCGGATTCGCTCATAAAGGTTCCCAAGGCGACATCTCTTATTTCAGGTGTCAGAGAATTCCATTTGCTAAGAAGATATTCAGGTACACTTGTTCCTTTGATATTGCCAAGGGCTTGCATCGCTGCGATTTGCAACACAATCGGTTCAGTAGTAGCAATCATTGCTTTCAATTGATCGGCATAAGGGCTTACATCTCCCTCTGGTAAAAACCTTAAAGCTTCTGCTCTTCGGTCTTCTGGAATGGACTGATCTGAAGCAATGATCATGGCTTTGTCCATGCTGGATTTAAGCAATTTCTCGTCTTTGAAATCTAAGGTTTTGATCAAGTTCAATGCAGATTTTCTAAGTCCTGCATTTGGGTGATCAAAAAAGGCAAGTACTACTTTATCCATATAGGCTGTTAGCGCTTTCTCATTCTCCTCATTTCTCTTGACTCCATCAGCTATTCCATATAATACAGATGCTTCCCAACCTCTGTTTTCCGATAATTTGAGGGCTGACTGAAGCAATTTTTCTGCTTCCCCTTCATTCTCATTGGCTGTAACCATGGCTGTTAATCTGCGAACCAAACTACCATAAGCAGGTACATTTTTATCAAAGCGGTCTAGTACTGTTTTTATTAATGTTGTATTCTGGGATGTAGAGGCAGACAATGCTGCGATTTGTACCCACTCATCAGAAAGGTCATGAAACAACAATTCTTCGGCAACCTGCCCTGCTTCTTCTGTTTCAATAAAACCCAAGGTACAGAGCAATTGAAATCTAACTCTTGGATTGGGATCTGTATTTAGATTGAGCAATGCCTCTACTAAATCATTTGACTCATTGAGATGCATTTCAGCAAGCTTAATGGCATTTTCTCTAACTCCCGCTTCAGAGTCATTTAAGCCTTGAATAATCAGATCTGTGCTCAAGCTTTTCAAGCCTTCCATAGTCCATAATGCATGCAATCGACCTTCTGCAGATTCTTGATTGGTGGCCATTTTTTCCAATTCAGGTATCACCTCCAGGTTTTCGGCTGTGACTATAAGCCTTTGGGCATGATTTCTCCACCAATGGTTTTTATGTGCCAGGTACTTCACCCATTCCTTGGGGCGCTCAGCACCAAAATCCAAGCCCGAAGTCCAATCGGCTTTGCCAAAACCTGTTGGACTTATCCGATATATTCTTCCCATTTCCACACCATCATACAAGCCACCTGCAGCCACGGCTTCATCAGACATCCATTCGGGATGTTCTATAATCCTACGATAATAATCCAGCACATACAGTGCACCATCAGGACCTACGTACATATTTACAGGCCTGGACCAAGAATCTTTAGAAGCCAGAAACTCCTTATTTTCTCGTAATCTTTCAGCAATAAATGTGGCTCCTTTTTCTTTTAAAATATCCACATGAACTAGGTTGCTTACAGATTCAGCAACAAAGACAGCATTCTCAAAAGGTTCCGGAAAGGCACCGCCCAAGTAGGCCGTCAAGCCGCTAGAAGAGGTTGTCAATCCTACAGGAGTAAAAAGCTGACGATCAGGATTTGTGGTAATTTGAAAAACTTCTGTTTCCTTGCCATGATCAGAAATAGATTCACTGGCATTAGAAACAAGCAATCCCGGATTTCTGGAAAGGTATGGGGCAGCAATTACTTCATGGTAAATGTGGTTTTGATTGTGTGTCAGTAAATACCTACCCCAACGGTCAAAAGTATGCCCAAACTGGGAACGAGTAGAGGCCAATTCTGCCACATGAGTATTCGGTTTAAACCTAACCGAATGGCCATTGGCATTTTTGGGTAAGACTGAACTTTCCGGCTGAATGGGGAAAACGATGTTTGATCCTTTATCTCCAAACTCTTCTTCGTATTTCCTTGTGCCAATATGCCCTAGATGGGATAAATGTATCCAGTTGTCCAATCCATAAATGGGATTATTTACATTCACATGGGGGTTGGATAGAGAGAAACCTGTCATTATCACTTCTTTTATATCCGCAACGCCATCACCATCGGTATCTTCAAGGTACAAGACATCCGGTGCATCCGTT
>NZ_CAXBOC010000536.1:0-3562 GCF_963976465.1 uncultured Cyclobacterium sp.
CAGACCAAGGCTTTTATAAACCTTTAGTCCCTTGGCCCCCATTTTTACGGCATTCTCCATTATAGCAAGAGAATTTTCCGGCCAACCTTCATCATCCAATTTTTCAAAGTCAATATTCATAAAAAGTACAAAACGATCGCTATACTTTTTGTTGACATTATCAAGTGACCATTCGAGGTACTTCCCCCTAAAACCACTCAAATTAACCATTACGGCCATATTAAGCTCATCCATTTCGGCCACCAATTTATCAAGGTTTTGGATGGGCATGGTAAATTGATGATTGTGAACATCTACGAATGGATATTTGGCTTGGGTCAATAGATGTTCCGGAACCTTTAAAGTAGACACAGGTTCGTAGGCTTCCACGTCCATTACATGCAGTCGATATTGTATTTTACCAATCAGCCAATAGCTAAATCCTAGAAAAAGCAATATTGTAAAGGCCAACCACAGCCATTTCTTTTTGGAGAAGCCCATTGTTTATTGAAGGGCTACTGGTATGGTAAAGATCACATCGTCCCATTTAAAGTTGATCACTGCACCGGGTCCTGAAGACTCAATGGCAATGGTAAAAGTCTCAACAATCGTAGGATTCTGCTCTACGGGTGCTTCTACAGTCAAAACATCAAGTTCATGATCAGGTTCTGCTACACCAAAGAATACATCAACTTCACTGTTTAAGGTGACTTTAAATACATCAGGGCCCGGAACTGCATACATCCTATAAGTACCTGCTTCCAACGGCTTTCCACCAAAGACAACATCTTTGTTAAAACTGATTTCTGTGGCAGCATTGGCGCCTAATCGCCAATATTGACCATATGGTTGTAGGGCATCGTCTTCTGCTTCTCCAAAAATTAGCCTGCCTTTTTTGGATGGTTGGCTGTAATCAACAGTAATTTCCAATCCACCTTCATTGTAAGTTGTAGTGGATAGAGGACTTGCCGGTGTGGCTATAAATAATCCGTAGATTACCCAAATAATAAAAATTAAAACAATTACACCTGCTCCAATTAAAATATTCTTTTTCATGTTTGCGTTGTTTAGAATTTGAATTTACACAATTTTTATTGCTTTAGCTTTAAAAAAGCCCTCACAATAGTAGGTACAACTATTTTAGAAGACAAAAATTTATTTTAACCCTTAATAGAAAGCAGTTAGAAAACAATGCCTAAATGTTTTGTTTTAATCAATCCGGCAATGAAAATGCCATTACCGATCCGGCTGTATTTTTCGAATTACCCCCTACAGAAAGTACAACATATTGCTTACCATCCACTTTATAGGTACTTGGGTTGGCATTGGCAAATCCGGGTAAATTAATTTCCCAGCGTTTTTCACCTGTATCTTTGTCAAAAGCACGGAATCTATTGTCTCGAGTTCCTGCTATAAAAACAAGTCCTCCAGCAGTAACTGTGGGACCGGCAGAACCCGCTTCACCCGTCTCTTGTACACCTTCTTGTAGCTCAGGCTTATTGCCCAAAGGGACACTCCAGGCAAAGTCTCCTGTATTTAAATTAATTGCATGTAGCTTTCCCCAAGGTGGTTTTATACCCGGTCTTCCCTTCGAATCTCTGAAATACCCGTAAGCTGTAAGGTTCAGGTACCTGCTAAGACTGCCTTTGGTTTGGCCGGATGGTGATGCTCCTTGGTTATTATTTATTTCTTCTAACAAAGATTTTTCTTGTTGGGGGCTTCCTTTGCTTTCATTCTCGAAGAGGTAAGCCAAAATAGCTTCTTCCTTGGTTTTATCAGTTATTACACTGGAAAAGCTTGGCATTTTACCACCTCCTTGCTTTATTTTGTTAATCACATCACCTTCGCTGATTCGACCTTTTAATCCCACTAGGGAAGGATTTCCTTGCTCATCTCCATTTTTGTCCCTGCCATGACAACTGACACAATAAGTGGAATAGATCGATTCTCCTTGTTTGTAAACCGAAAGATTGGTAATGGCATTTTCAGGCTCCACTTTTTTCATTCGCATGATTTCCGGTGAGTCATTTGACCTGACATATAAAAGGCCGGTAGTAGGATCAAAAGCCGCACCTCCCCAGCTTGATCCTCCTCGTGAACCGGGAAACTGTAAGGTTCCTCTCAAGGATGGAGGTGTAAAAAGTCCCTCATATCGATAAGACCGAAATAATTTTACCAACGAATCCCGAGAGGAAGGCGAGTAATTGGCAAGATCTGTTTCGTCCAAATATTGCTTGGTATAGGGTGCAGGTTTTAGCGGAAAGGGCTGAGTCGGCCAAGCTTCTTCACCGGGAACATCGGAAGCTGGTACAGGCCTTTCTTCGATTGGAAATAAAGACTCTCCGGTTTCTCGGTCCAATACATAAAGAAATCCTACTTTGGAAGTTTGGGCTACGGCATCTATATTTTTGCCATCATGCTTTACGGTTACCAAATTGGGAGGTGCAGGCAAATCGTAGTCCCAAAGATCGTGATGTACCGTCTGAAAGTGCCAGATGTATGCGCCCGTTCGGGCATCGACGGCCACTATGGAGTTGCCAAACAAGTTTTTTCCTTTGCGGTCTGCTCCATAATAATCGTAAGCCGGGGATCCGGTAGAAAAGAAGACCATCCCACGGAAAGCATCCAAACTAAAACCTCCCCAGCTGTTGGCACCACCGGCATACTTGTATGCATCCTTTGGCCATGATTCATAGCCAACTTGTCCTGGTAATGGGATCGTATGAAAAGTCCAAACCAACTCACCAGATCGTACATTATAGGCCCTAACATGCCCCGGCTCTGCACCATAGAGCTCTGAAACCTCAGTGCCCAAGATTAATAAATCTTCGAAAATAATACCCGGTGAAGTAGGGATCACCGATATTTTATCCGGATCACCACGCATACCTTCATTTAAGTCCACCTTACCTTCGTTTCCAAAAGAGGAGATTGGAATTCCGGTAGAAGCATCAATAGCAAAAAGTTTATCCCCACCGGTAAAAAGAATACGTTCGTCTGTTCCATCCTCCCAATACGCTACACCTCTTTTGATTCCGCCTCCTCGCTCACCATCAAAAGGATCAAAACTCCATTTTAATTCTCCATTGGCGGCATCAATAGCAAATAGTCGGCCTCTTGCAGAGGTGCTGTACAAGACATCATCTATGACAATCGGGTTGCTTTCACTGTTTTGTGGTCTGTCCCCGGTAATGCTGTCATTGGGTTCAAAAACCCAGGCCACAGTAAGTTGGGATACATTTTCCTTGTTGATTTGATCAAGTTTCGAGTAACTGGTACTTGCATTATCGGCTTTATAAATGCCCCAATTGGAATAGCTATCCTCTTTTTTTGAACTACAGCTTCCACACCATAACAAAAGTAGAATCATTAGGAGCAACCCGTAAGGTAAAGGGTAAGTCCATTTTTGGGGTCTTGCTGAGAAGTTGGCTTTCATTTTACAGTTTTCTAGGGTTGACTGTGTGTAAATTAATAAAGTTTTTGCAAACGAGAACCTAGTAATTTACTTTACCACTTTTGCCCTGATTTTAGTGACTTCACTAGGGTTGATGGGTCTGGCTTTGTTTCCCCATCTGTTTCGGAT
>NZ_CAXBOC010000537.1:0-3554 GCF_963976465.1 uncultured Cyclobacterium sp.
TTTTTTGAAAAAAAAGGAATAGATATGAAAAAACTAAGCATATTATTAGGGTTGGTTTTGTTCCCGCTTTTGGTTCACTCCCAAGACTTGGAAAAAGTAAAAACATGGTTTTAGGAGAATTACCGAGAAACACAAAGAAAATGTATTTCGCATGATTGAGGGGATGTATTGGGAAATAGCCAATAGCAGTACTAAGGACAGAGTAACGGAAGTGATTTTAAAGGAAATGAATAGAGCGAAGGAAAGGGCAAAATCTTGTAGCCACGTGTGAAACCCGTGGTAAATACAGTGTATACGCCAAAATCCTGATGTCAGCTAGCTAAGTAACGTTACATTTCTCTATGCTTTAGAATTTCGGGATAGCCCTGACTCAGTTTTCCTTCCCATTAAACGGGTTAAATTTCCGACTCCCTACATGCATGCCCACAGCCCTGCAGACCGTTTTGTCTCCATACTTGCCATTGAGTCGATCCAAGGCCTGGTACAAAGAAATACGTTCTTCGGTATCTTCAAATAGGTTGATCTGATAATGCCCATGCACCAACCCGCTAAAGCGAACACCTATCAGCCGAATCAATAATCGCCGTTGATACAGTTGCTGAAAAAGCGCCTTTACCAGGGGAAGGAGGACATGGTCTGCTGAAGTATAAAATACCCGGCGCTGTACCGTATGGGTATCGAAATCAGAATACCGGATCTTTACCGATACGGTAGAAGTCAGTTTTTGCTGCTGCCTCAGCTTACTTGCCAGCTGTTCTGTCATGGCAGTAAGTGTGGCCTCCAGCAGACCTACATCAATGGTATCTTGCTCGAAGGTGTTTTCTGTGGAAATGGATTTGGCTTCCGAATAAGGGGTAATGGGAGAGCGATCGATACCATTGGCCTTCTCCCAAATCATCAGCCCATTTTTGCCAAAGGCAGATTCCAACAACTCCGCAGGCATGGCTTGCAGGGTGTGGATTTTCTTTACGCCCATATTGTATAGGGTATGGGAAGTTTTCTTCCCTATCATGGGGATTTTTCTCACAGACAATGGTGCCAAAAAAGGCTTCTCCTCTCCATAAGGCACTTGTTTCTCATTATTGGGCTTGGCTTCTCCCGTGGCCACTTTGGACACCGTTTTATTTTGTGAGAGTCCTAAAGAAATGGGCAAACCACTTTCTTTGATGATTTTTTGTCGCAGCTCCTGCGCCATCTTATAACAGCCAAAAAAACGGTCCATGCCCGTATAATCCACATAAAATTCATCTATAGAAGATTTTTCAAAAAGCGGTACACTCTCCCGAACAATTTCAGTGATCTCACTGGATTTCTGGCTGTACTTCGCAAAATCCCCCCTAATTTGCAAAGCCTCCGGACAGAGCTGCCTGGCCGTACGCATGGGCATGGCAGAATGAATGCCAAACTTCCGGGCCTCATAGCTGCAAGAAGCCACCACTCCCCTGTCTCCGGATCCTCCGATCAGAATAGGCTTGCCCATAAGCCGACTGTCATACAAACGCTCTACCGACACAAAAAAACTGTCTAAATCCATGTGTACAATGTTTCGTCTTTCTGCCATTACCTTCCTCTCCTAGTATGATTTACACTTTATTTTGTTAATTTTATTGACATTTTATTGTTTATAATTTAAACAATTGTTTTATATTTAAACCATTGATTTCATTAAAAAATTTGACCATGTACCTCCACAGCAATATCAAATTACTGCGCAAAAGAAAAGGGATCACACAATCCCTAATGGCCGAATCACTGGGCATCAGCAGGTCCAAGCTTGCCGGCTATGAACTAAGTATCAGCCCTCCCCTGGATACTTTGGTGAAAATCTGTGAATACCTGGAGGTATCGGTAGATCTGATGTTAAAGGAAAACCTGAAAAAATACCCTGCGCACAAGCTCAGGGAGGTGTTGGAAACCAGTCGCTATCTCAAAGGCCGAGATTTACGCATCCTCACTACCACGGTGGATGCGCAAGGGCGTGAATTAATAGAAGTGGTTTCTCAGAAAGCAAAAGCCAGTTACCTGGCAGGATTTTCAGACCCGGACTTTATTGGGGATTTGCCTCGGTTTCACCTCCCCTTTCTCCCACAGGACAAAAAATACAGGGTTTTTCAGGTAGACGGCGATTCCATGGAACCGATCCCTGACGGGGCATGGATCATTTGTGAATACATAGACGATTGGACAGCCATACGTGACGGTGAGAAATACGTTATTGTCACCGAGCAGGATGGGGTTACTTTCAAGCTGACTTACAACCAATTGAACAAAAAAAAACAGCTCTTACTCTGTTCAAGTAACCCTTTGTACCCCCCTTTTGAAGTAAAAGCGGAGACGGTTCGGGAAGTATGGAAATACCGCATGATGATGGTATAAGTATCTCAAATAAATTGGTAAAAGCAGAAATTAAAGTTACCTTTAGTCCAGTAGACAATCACCATCCGTATAATTTACAGCAACATTTTACGCTGTTATCTGTTAATAACATACAACCTTCTAAATCCCCATGAATAGGGCACTCAGAAGGCCGCTTGCAATTATTTTTATTTTGAAATGCAACAATGCCACAGGGCTTTCATTACCCCTTTTAGTAGACCTCGGCAATGCTCAGGAGAAGCTGATCGGATGAGGGAGAACTAAAAAGTCAGAGGCGGAGCATAGAGTAGCAAATTGACAAATGCCTATTCCAGGCTAAAAGAATTGAATAATAGTATATTTCATTGAAGCGTCAGCAGTAATACTGAATTAGTAGCGTTTAAACCTTTTGTTGGTTTTAAAATTGTAGAGGATATGAAAGAAACAGTAGTCATTACGTCGCCCTTAGGAAATATCAGACTTGTCGCTGCAGATGGTTTTTTGCTGTC
Organism: uncultured Cyclobacterium sp.; assembly: GCF_963976465.1. Classification (NCBI taxonomy): domain Bacteria; kingdom Pseudomonadati; phylum Bacteroidota; class Cytophagia; order Cytophagales; family Cyclobacteriaceae; genus Cyclobacterium; species uncultured Cyclobacterium sp. The sequence goes on from NZ_CAXBOC010000537.1 coordinate 2,865, forward strand.
CTGTAGTTTTACAGAAGACCCTGTAACAGAGAGAATAAACAACTTGTTTTTCCTAGACATCATCAGTCAATTGAATCGTTATTTCGATGGAGACCTCCGGATTTTTGATATTCCGGTAGCCATTGGAGGCAGCACATTCCAAAAAAAGGTTTGGATGGAAGTAAATAAGATTCCTTTTGGACAGACGGCTTCTTACCAGGACATTGCCAATGCCCTTTCTAAGCCTACCGCTGCCCGTGCTGTAGGTGCAGCCAATGGCACCAACCCACTATTGATTGTTATTCCGTGTCACAGGATCATTGCCAGTACGGGAGAGTTGACCGGCTATGCCGGAGGGCTGTGGAGAAAGCTTAAGCTGCTACAAATGGAAGCCATGGATCAGCCGGGTCAACAATATAATTTGGGTTTTTAATTTTCCGGTCAAACACTTTCTTCTTTTTACCAACATCCCTATTTTTAAAGATGGAAAAAATCAATATCCATCTTTACACACCCGAATTGGCTCCTTATTTCCTTTCCATCAATCGGGAATGGATAGAGAAATATTTTGCCATGGAGGCTTTTGATATTGCTCAACTGCAAAAACCGCAGGAAACCATCAGAGATCATGGTGGAGAAGTGTTGTTTGCCGAATGGGACAAGGAAATTGTAGGGACAGTGGCTTTGAAAAAAATAAATGAATTTGACAAT
>NZ_CAXBOC010000538.1:0-3552 GCF_963976465.1 uncultured Cyclobacterium sp.
TTGTTAATTATTCCGCTGGTTATCAAGTAATTAATAAATCAGCAAGAAGCCCTAAAAAAAGGCGTTGATTAACAACGCCTTTTTTTATGCTAAATAGAACCTATCAATTCATATTGATCTTATTATCTGAGAATATATTTTTTTCAATAGAAGGTTTTCTCTTGGGTTGTTTCCTTTTTTTACGATTATAATTCATCTCTGAAATAAGAGGTCCTTTCTTACAATTATCTTTAACTTTCTGCAAGGTTTTCTTATCCATCCATATCCCTAAAAATGTAGCAATTAATACAAGAACAGGAAGTAGGATATGATCATTTAATGCATAACCAAAAAATACTATTGATATGAAAGTCAACTTCACAACCACTAATACCATTGAGACCTGGTCATGTTGTAAACCCATTCTAAGTAAAAAGTGATGAACGTGACTTTTATCAGGTTTTAAAGGAGATTTTCCATTTTTAGTTCTTTTTATAAATATTCTAACAGTATCATAAATCGGGACAATTAAGAAAGCTAATCCAGCTGAAAAGGGTGCATTTAATTTCAATCCCTCCCAAGGAGCCATTAGGCCAGATTTATCAATAAATAAAATCACCAATACGGTCAAGCAAAACCCGACACTTAGGGAACCTGTATCCCCCATGAAGATTTTTGCCGGATGCCAATTAAACACAAGAAAAGCTAAAATGCCCCCTACCAATGTGAAGGAGATCAAACTGTAAGAAATCATTCCAGCAGTGTAGAACCAAAATCCTAGAATACTTAAGGTTACCAAACTTAGTGAGCCGGCTAGACCGTCAGCACCATCTATTAAATTAAAGGAATTGGTAAGCGCTAAAATTGCAAAAAAAGTTATGCCCACACTGATAAGGTAAGGGATTTCATATACTCCCATAAAGCCATATAAGCTGGAGATTCGAATATCTGCCATTACGATTACGAAAAAGGCCGGTATGGATTGTCCTATTAACTTTTGTACCGCTGTTAACTCTATGAGATCATCTCTTAAGCCAACCGAAAACATAATCGCTAATGCAACTAAAAAATAACGGGTTTCAACGATCTGATCAAAGCTTAACCAAGCAAACAATCCTACGAAAGTGGCACACACGATAGCAATACCACCCATTGATGGGATCTTGCCTGCATGAATCCTCCTTCCGCCTGGAGTTTCAGTAAAATTGATCTTTTTAAGTATCAAAATCAGAACAGGAGTCATTAAAAAACCAAAGAAAAATGAAGTTACTGTTGCCAGAAAAATGTTCATAGTAAAAGGATTTTGACAAAAATACACATAAGCATCTTACAATATTATAATTACTCTATAAAATTTCATAAAAAAATTATTAGCTACTACACTTTATAATAGCTTTTATACCATTTTACAAATTGATTTACACCATAACTTAACTGGGTATCTGGCCTATAACCTAATTCTTTCTCTATTTCCGTGGTGTCTGCATAGGTAGCAGGAACGTCTCCAGCTTGCAAAGGAAGTAAATTTAAATTGGCTTTCATATTAAGACACTTTTCTATTTCTAATATAAAATCCATTAACCGAATAGGTTTTGAGTTACCAATATTATAAATCGCATAAGGGGCTTTAGATTTACTAATATCACCTTTATCTAAGGTCCAATTAGCATCAGGTTTCGCAGGATTATCTAAAACTTTTACTACACCATTTACGATATCATCCACATAAGTGAAATCTCGTTGCATTTCTCCATAATTGAAAACATCTATAGGTTTTCCTTCAATTATAGCTTTAGTAAACAGAAATAGTGCCATATCTGGTCTACCCCACGGACCATACACTGTAAAAAACCGTAAACCTGTGGTAGCCAGACCAAAAAGGTGGCTATAACTATGTGCCATAAGTTCATTTGACTTTTTTGAAGCAGCATATAAAGAAACCGGATGATCTACATTCTGGTTGATGGAAAAAGGCATTTCAGTATTCAATCCATAAATAGAGCTAGAAGATGCATAGGTTAAATGTTCTACATTATTATGTCTACAGGCCTCCAGTATATTTCCAAAGCCTACTATATTTGACTGAATATAAACATCAGGATTTGTTAAAGAATACCGTACACCAGCTTGTGCGGCTAAATTTACTACCCGCTTAATATTATATTCTTTAAAAAGCTTATCTAAACCTTCTTTATCTTCTAAATTGAGTTTATAAAAAGTATAATTTGGATAAACAGTACTTTTAATTGCTTCCCCATATTTTATTTTATTTGGGACTATTCCAGTTACTCGTAATCGATCATTTTTAAGACTTACATCATAATAGTCATTAATATTATCTAAACCCACTACTTCTTCTCCTTTATCCAACAGTGCTTTAGCTAAATGCATTCCTATGAAACCGGCAGTTCCTGTAATCAAAATACTCATTATAAAATCTTGTAATTATAAGCTAAGAAAAAACTTTATTTGCTTGCATTCATTAAATACACCAAATGAATTTTACTGTGAAATGAAAGCATGTCTTTTCCTTTGGGAAATAACGCGCTGGTAGATGAATCACTTTGCCATTGATAATTTGTACCATTCACCAGTTGGAATTGAGAACCTAGTAAAAAGTTTTTCCATTTTCTATTTGCTTGAATACCAATTGTAAAATCAATCCAAGGTAACATCTCACTATCTTGACCAAATGCTCGGTAATAAAAGTCTTGATGGTTGGCTATCCTTTCCACCATTATCCCCAACTTGTTGAAGTCATCAACAACTGCCACTTCAAAAGTTTGGCTATTACTTCCTGTACCAATGCCTGAACCTAAAGCCTTTCCTCTGTTGGTAAAGCCCCTTACTTGGTAATGTGCTGCCCATGGAGTTCTCCCACCTAGGCCTTCATAACGTATGTATCTATTTACAGATTCCTGCTGATGAAGGATCTCACTACGAATTTGAAGATAGGTGTTTTTCTTGCCAAGAGAGACTAGTTTTTGAAACCCCATTAAATAGGCTCGGGAATGTTCAGGATTCAATATGGCATCTCTCCAGGTCAAGGCATGGTCTCGCCTCCCATACTCTCCATATATTTCAAACTTTGCCTTTTTATTTAAAAATTTAAAAAACAAGGTAGCTTGCTGGTCCCTGGCCTCATTATCAAAAGCCACTGAGTTACCATCTTGAAAAAATTCCTTTTTCTGAAAGGCATCAAAAATAGGAAAATAATCTCGAAATTGGTTACCTTGTTTGGCGCTGTACTGTTGAAATGTCCGAATAAAACCTAAATATAGTCCAGGAACCCATTTGGGTTGATAACTTATATTAATTGCATTCAAGTATCTCCAATCGTTATCCAATGGAAGAAAAAAGGAATCATTCAGTGCCTCATCTTGTGAGGCTGCCATTCCTGAACTTTCTAACCTACCCAAGATCAATTGTCCTTCAAAATGTCCCAGAAAGGTTTTTAGGGGACGGTGGGAGTTTAAGGTAAGGTGAGGAAAACCTTCTGAATTACCGGAAAATGTCAAAGAACTCCATTGTCCCGGTCCCCACCATATAGTACGGGTGGAAATCCCCATTTCA
>NZ_CAXBOC010000539.1:0-3544 GCF_963976465.1 uncultured Cyclobacterium sp.
TATAAAATTTAAAACTAAATTCCAAGCTTAGACAGAGTTAAGATTACAGTCTCTTTTTTCTAGCCCTTCTCCAAAAGAAAAATAGGATAAGCACTATTATTGGTAAAATAATAAAGATTATCAAATCGCTTGTCTTAGAGGGATCTACAGGGTCCGTAGGTTTGGGAAGCCCTTTTTGAATTTGAGCCAGAAGCGGATAAGGAAATAAAGCAACAATAGTTAAGGTTAACAATTGTAGAAAACTACCTACCGAGTTGACCTTGTGTTTATTCTTAATTCTTAGAAATAAATTTTTCATTTTAAACATGTTTTTATAATGATTATTTGTTTCAATTGCCTCAAGCTACACCAAAGTTTTACAGGTTGTTTGTGATTTGGGGAGAAAAGAAATAGCAATGATTCAGATATTTTTGTTGCCAGGATAATGGCCATTAAATTCTTTCAGACCTGTCAAAGGCTATCCCCTAAAAATTCACACATTCCTTATGGTAAATATTTCTGTCTTTTACGACAGGTTAGTAAATAAGTAGCTCTATCAGAATAAACTGCAAATAACAGGCCAACTGTAAAAAGTTATGTATGATTAGGCCTTATAATTTTCTAGGATGAAAAAATATTTTATAGACAAAAAAAAGAGGCAGAAATTAAACTGCCTCTATCATTGATTATTTTTTTGCTTTCTTTTTAGCCGGAGCTTTTTTTGCAGCTGCCTTTTTGGGCTTGGCCTTTTTGGCATCGCCTTGTGTTTCAATTAGCTTCATTACCTCTTCATAAGTCAAAGATTCAGCCTCTTTGTCTTTTGGGATCTTGAAATTGCTTTTGCCCATTTTGATATAAGGTCCCCATCTACCATTGAGTACCTGAATGTCAGGGTTTTCATCAAAGGATTTGATATGCTTTTTGGCATCAGCTTCCCTCTTGTCTTTGATTAACTGTATGGCTTCATCTAAAGTGACAGATAGTGGATCGTATTCTTTGCCTAAAGAAACAAATTTGCTGTCATGCCTGATGTAAGGCCCAAAACGCCCAATGGCTGCCACAACTTTTTTGTCTTCAAATGTACCTAAATCCCTCGGCAGCTTAAACAGTTCCAATGCATCCTCTAAGGTGATGCTTTCAATAAATTGTCCCTTCCGAAGGCTGGCAAACTTTTTCTCCTCATCTTCCGCATCTCCAATTTGAACGAGAGGACCAAATTTCCCCAGTCTGGCAATTACTACCTTGCCTGATTTTGGGTCGATCCCTAATTCTTTGCTGGAATTAACATCTGTTCGTTTGATGTTTTCTGTAAGTTCCACTTTTGAATGGAAGTTGCCATAGAAATTTTGAATCATTTCATCCCAGGGTTGGTCTCCCTGAGCAATATGGTCAAACTCTTTTTCTACCTTGGCAGTAAAGGAGAAGTCAATCACATTTGGAAAATGCTCCACCAGAAAATCATTTACCACCATGGCAATATTTGTTGGGAACAATTTATTCTTTTCCGTGCCTGTGGTTTCTGTTTTTTCTGCTTCATTGAATTGTCCATCACCAATGGTCATTTCAATGTATTTTCTTTGAACGCCATCTCTAGACTCCTTAACAACGTAATTTCTTTTCTGCACTGTAGATATGGTAGGGGCATATGTGGAAGGCCTTCCTATACCCATTTCCTCTAATTTTTTCACCAGAGATGCTTCTGTATACCTGGCAGGTGGTCGCGTAAAAGACTGGCGGCCTTTCATTTCAATTAACTGCAGCACTTGCCCCACAGTGAGTGGAGGCAATAATCCTTTTCCAGTTGTTTCTTCTTCCTCCTCATCATCGGTGCTTTCAAGGTAGACTTTTAAGAAGCCTTGAAATTTGATAACTTCTCCACTTGCACTTAAAGTTTGGTCCACATTGGATATGGCTATGCTTACATTGGTTTTTTCCAGTTGAGCATCTGCCATTTGAGAGGCAATGGATCTTTTCCAAATCAATTCATACAAACGCTGCTCATTCCTGTCCTTACCGGCATCATGTTCGGCAAAAGAGGTAGGCCTAATGGCCTCGTGAGCTTCCTGTGCCCCTTCAGATTTTGATTTAAATTTTCGCTTTTTATGGTATTCATCCCCATAAGCTGATTTTATCTCTTTTTCTGCATCCTTTAATGCATCATCAGATAAATTAAGACTATCCGTCCTCATGTAGGTAATTTTACCAGACTCATATAGCTTCTGGGCGATATTCATTGTTTGGGCCACAGAGAAATACAACTTCCTACTGGCCTCTTGTTGCAAAGTGGAAGTGGTAAAGGGTGGCGCCGGACTTTTCTTTGCTGGCTTTGTTTCCAGAGATTTGATTGAAAAATCTGCCTCTAAACATTTTTTCAAAAATTCCTCTGCCTCTTCTTTGCTCTGGAATTTCTTTGGCAATTCTGCCTGTAGTGTTTTGCCTTCTACATCAAAAAGGGCTGTTATTTTAAAAGATACTGTAGGTTTAAATTTATCAATCTCTCGCTCCCTGTCCACAATGAAACGAACGGCCACAGATTGAACCCTACCTGCGGAAAGCCCGGCTTTGATTTTTTTCCATAGTACCGGTGAAAGTTCAAAACCAACTAGCCGGTCGAGAATTCTTCTTGCCTGCTGTGCATTTACCAAATCATAATCTATGCTTCTAGGGCTTTCTAGAGCCTTGGTAATTGCTGATTTGGTAATTTCCCTGAAGACGATCCTTTTTGTATTTTCATCTTTTAATTGAAGTACCTCTTTTAAATGCCAAGAAATCGCTTCTCCTTCACGGTCATCATCACTTGCTAGGAATACAGTATCTGCACCCTTTACTAATTTTTTAAGTTCTTTAATTACTTCCTTTTTATCTGGAGTTACCTCATAGGTCGGCTTGAACTTGTTTTTAATATCGATGGCATTTTCACCTTTAGGGAGATCTCTTACATGCCCGTAGCTGGAGGTAACTTTGAAGTCTTTTCCTAGGTAACCCTCTATTGTCTTGGCTTTTGCAGGAGACTCCACTATGACTAAATTCTTTGGCATGGTTAATTTCTTTAAAGATAAAAATAAATGGGACCAGGTAAATTCCCATAATTCAAGTCCTAAAAATAGATGTCATATTATTCTCTTCCAAATATTCATTCAAAGCAATTTTTATTGCCGACAAAATTTCCACATATTTATTTTTCATTTTGAAGTTTAATTGAGCTACATGGATAAGGAATTATTGTTGGTGCGACATGGGATTACAGAGGCTCCCGGTTTTGATAAAAAGGACCTGAAAAGAGACCTAATAAAGCCAGGAATTGATCAATTGGAAAGGTTGTCCAGGCTATTGAAAGCAAATGGGCAGATTTGTGACCATATGGCCTTTAGTCCTGCGAACAGGTGTAGGCAAACGGCGCAGATTCTTTCATCAGCTATGGAAGTAGGTAAATCCACAGTGGTTAATGAAATATATCAGGCCGAGCATGGAGCCTTACTGCAGGTTTTAAATAGCTTTGATAATAGGGATAACCATGTAATGATGGTGGGACATAATCCGGGAGTGAGCCATTTGGCTGCTTTTC
>NZ_CAXBOC010000540.1:0-3544 GCF_963976465.1 uncultured Cyclobacterium sp.
TTCTTTGCAAGGTGTACTCTCTCAATACTTTATCCCTTCCTTTCTTTCCGAAGTCTTTTCTCAATTGAGGGTCAAGTATTAGTTTTTCCAAGGCACTAATCCACTCTTCGGAAGTACTGGCCAAAAACCCATTCTCCCCATTATTAACCACCTCTTTGTTCATTCCTATAGGAGAAGCCACCACAGGTAAGCCACAGCCCATGTACTGAATTAATTTATAGGCACACTTCCCATTTTCCCAAGGGCTATCCGGTAAAGGCATGATGCCGATATCCATTTTATGGATGGCATCCACCTCCCATTCTTCTGTCCAAATAACTGACTCCAATTCCCCTTCAAACTTTATTTTGCTCATACCATTAACCAATATAAATTTTATGGAGTAAATTTGATGAAGCCAATTAAGAACCGGCACCACGGGTTTCAGGTATTTTATGGTGCTTGGGGAGCCAATCCAGCCAATGGATATGGTTTTACTTGTTGGATCACAAACTTTTTCTTTATACCTATTTACATTTATCACCGTAGGAAATATCGAAACATTAGATGCGCCGGCCCTAGTAGCTCTATTCTTTAAGTACTCATTTCCTACCACTACTCTACTTGCCAAGTTCATCACCTGGTCAATTTTTTTAGGCATAAGTAGACCAACCATTCGGTTATTACTTAGGTCATAATTATGAAAAACAGCATCGTCATAATCCACCCAATATCCTTTAAAGTTAGCAAGCATCCACTCTGCATATGCCGGTAAATAGGGGAAAATTTCCTTTTCAATAATTATCAAATCATACCTATGAATTGTGAACAGCAAGAAAAATCTACGGAAATAACATTTCAAAACATGCCAAATACCAGGAGATTGGTGGCTATAAATATTATCAAGGTATTGCTCAGTAAAAAAAGAATGGACAGCAACGGAATATCCCATCTTTTCCCATAAGGGCAAAAACTGGTAAGTTCTTAATCTGCTACTAGCCCCTTTTCTGGGATATTTAGGCAGAAATAACAAATTTCTTTTTTTCAAAGTATATTAAAAAAATAAAGTATTAGATAGCATTTTTCTTTTTGGCATCAATAATGGCTTGCCTGCGTTGAAAGAATTTTTTCCGGTCCAAGCTCCTCAGGTAAAGGGTGTATTTTTTATGCGTGATCAAGTAAAAACAAAAAAGCAAAAAATAAATCATCAACATATTTTTCATACGCATGGCAATACCCAGATTACTTAATGCATTCATAAAGGCAATGGTCACAGGAATAAAAGTTATCATCCCTGCTTTCAAAAAAAGTGGCATGTCCCGAAGGGCTTCCGGAGACCAATTTTTATAAATAAAAAAACTCAACCACAAGTAAAGCAAATTTTCAAAGGAACTAATAAAGCTAACAATATTATGAGCATCAAAAAACAAGGGTCTAAACAAGTATGTAAATAATTTCATAGGCCAGGAATAAGAAGAAATATTTACACCAGAGCCAACATGCGCTGTATTCAAGTTCCCAACTTTACTTTCTGAAAATTGTTGCAATGTAGCAAGATCAAAATTCTCGATTTTTAAGGCTTCCAACGTATAAGAACTCATGATAATAGAGGCTACGAATGCAAGTGTTGCTAAACTAAATTTATAGGATCTATTTATATCCGATCCCAAAATAAGTGCTATAGCAGAACCTCCAATGATGGCTTGTCCCATATGAGGTCTAGACATATAAATAAAGAAAAAAGCTACTGCTGCCTTCCACCATCGTTCTTTGTATTGTTGAAGGCTAAAGAAAAACCATGCTATTGCCCAAAAAGACAGGGCATCTTTACCGACACCTGAGGTCCAGAAATGAAAGTTGGCAAGGTAGAATACGGTTGGAAATAATGGAATTTTCAGAATTTCATGATTGGTTGGAAAATGTTTATAGGTCATCAAAAAAATATATCGGATGCCAAGGAATCCGAGGAAACCAAATAAAATATTTCCAGTAATATAAGATAGGCCCAATATACGACTTGGTATGTAGGTAAGCCATAGGATGAATGTTGTGCCTTCTCCAAAATATTTCATCCAGGAGGGGTCATGAATTTTAACCTGCTCCATGGTAAATCGCCAATAACCCTGGCTATCGCCACCAAAATTTAAAATATACCAAGTAAAAAAAAGGCTAAAAAACAAATGATAAAACAATAAGTAATGAAGGTGTACGCTGTATTTCGCCGGTAATTGATATTTGATACTAAATCCATTATTGGAATTAAAGGCCATTACCAAAAAAACCGATATCACAACGATGTCTAACAAGGTTTGCTATATTTTTCAATGTATATTGTCTGGTATAAATGTTGTATTATTTCGGTATAATGACTAATCCCAAATAATGACCTGGCCCGCAAAAACCCAGCCTCCCCCATATTTTTTCTCAGTACATTATCTTCATACAACCTAATTATACTTATTGCTAAAGTATTTATATCATTTGGTTGAAATAAAATACCCGTTATTTCATCTTGTACAACATTTTTTAACCCCCCTACATTTGATGCTATTACAGGTAATTTGTAAAACATAGCTTCTGCAGCGACCATACCAAAACCTTCATTAGCACTTGGAATGCAAAAGCAATCCATCAATTCATAAAAACTGGAAGTATCTTCTCTGAAACCAACAGTGATAAATTGATCTGATATACCTTTTATACATGATAAATTTCTTAAATCATCGAGATCAGGGCCATCACCTATTAGCAATACTTTAATAGTTGGTTTGTTAATTTTTTCTAAGGCCATTAAAATTGAAGAAAATCTTTTTACTTTATCATGGACTCTTCCAACAGCTCCAATCACAAAGTCTTCTGCAGAAAGCCCTAATTGACTTTTCGTTATTTTCTTTTTTTTGGCTTGCAGGTAATTAAAATCAATACCATTACTAAGCTGAAAAATCTTACTTTCCGGAATATTTACACGTGTATTAAGAAATTCACATACAGCAGGGGAAATGCCAATAATTTTATCGGCAGAGGAAGCCAGTAATCTTTGTAAAAAAATGGCCTTCAATGACCTGTTGGAAGGGTCGGAAGTTTCTTCTAAAATAATTCCTTTAACTTTTCCAAAAAAACCGCCTACTGCGGCCATACACATTCCTTCAAAAACAGCGCCATGAACGATATGGGGAGAATAGTGTTTTATAACATTTAACACTTTTAGGTATTTTGAAGGTTCAAAAGGTGAACCAAATTGTCCGACTTCAATAATTTCAATACCTTCCTCTTCTAAAGCTTTTTTTATAGGTCCGATTGCATTGGTACAAATAATCTTTAAATCAAATTTAGTTTTATCCATATTGCGTGCAAATCCAAGCCGTAAAACCTCTACACCACCTGAGGATATAGTTTCAATACAATGTAAAATCTTAATTTTTTCCACCCTGAATTTTATTATTTTTTACTCTAAAGATTTATACAATTCTATCAAACGGTTTCCATAATTTTCTAAAGAAAAAAATCTAGCTCTCTGATAGGCTTTATTTCCGATTTCAAGCCTAATTTTATAAGGTAAATTGGC
>NZ_CAXBOC010000541.1:0-3543 GCF_963976465.1 uncultured Cyclobacterium sp.
TGCTTCATCACAAAACGCCAAAACATGCCGTCCCAAATTTCTTCCCATTCTCCTCCGGGATAATTGCTCATTTTCTTAATGTAATTTGACCCTCCAATATAAGGTTTGGTGGCAAATGTCCCTCCATCAGCAAAAAGACACATGCCATACACATTGGGCACCATTACCCAATCATAAGCATCAATAAACAATTCCATAAACCAACGGTACACCTCGTCCGGGTCAAATTCACATAGCAACATGAAATTACCTAAAACCATAAGCCTTTCTATATGGTGGCAATACCCGGTTTGAAGCACCTTTTTGATGGTTTGATCCACAGGTACTATTCCCGTGGTTCCTTCATAGAAAGAGGAAGGGATTTTTCTCTTGAAATTCCAGAAGTTATGTGTACGGGAATACCTGCCCTTGCAGAGATACATCCCTCGAATAAACTCACGCCAGCCAATAATTTGGCGAATAAATCCCTCTGTAGAATTGATGGGTATCCCCTCTTCGGCTGCAAAAGAAAGAGCGCTTTCCACTACTTCAGAAGGCAAAATCAAGCTGCTATTCATTAAAGGTGAAAGTAGGCTGTGGTTAATAAATGAAGGCTCTTTTAGTATGGCATCCTCGTATTTGCCAAAATCGTGGAAACGATACGTTAAAAACTGCTCAAGCCAATCTTTGGCTTCTTTATGATTGATAGGATAAATCCTGTCTTTGGAAACATCTCCCGGGTTTTTACTGAAATGCTTCCTTGTATAGGTGCAAGCCTCTTCCCAGGTCTTTGAATATTTGGGGAAATTTAAGGCCGGAGGTGTTTTTCCTTTAGGAAACTTCTTCCTGTTTTCTGCATCAAACGACCATTTACCTCCCACCGGATTTTGCTCTTCATCAACAAGAATCCCAAGCCTTTTACGCTGCTGCTTATAAAAGGTGGCCTGCAAAAATGATTTTTTGTCTTTTCTGAAGAAATGTTCCAATTCCTCTTCACTGTTTAAAAATTGTGGACTGGGAAAAACCTTGACTTCACAGTACTTGGAGAGCGTTTGGATGCGCTGCATCAACCAATCATCGACAGGGTCTATCAAACTGATGGACTCAATTCCTTTTTTAGTAATCTCTTGGCCGAAATTTCTTATGTCCGATAAGGAATTGTTGGTGTCTATATAATGAACTTTAAGACTCAATCCCTGCAGGTATGCCTCGTAAGCTTTCATGGAAGCCCGGTGAAAAGTTATTTTCTGTTTGTGAAACTTGTACTGCCGAAAGAAAAGAAATTCCTCCATCAGGTAAGACTCCTGTCCATTTTTAATAAGTTCACTCGCTTCAAAAAGCTGATGGGGAAAAATAATATTAATGCCTTTCATTGTCTTTATTTCTTTTGCATTTTTCACTGCAGTACTTCACTTGCTCCCAATCCCTTTTCCATTTTTTGCGCCAAGTAAATGGGCGTTTACAAGTCAAACAAACTTTTTCGGGAAGGTCTTTTTTCTTCATTTTAGGAGTTCTTTCTTACACTTTTTCCAAAAGGAGAAAAAGGAAGGATAATAACCTGTGACTGTACTGAGCCATTCCCGGGGTTCTTGGTGACCTTGATAATGTAAATTGAGCGGATGCTCCTTATACATTATGTTTTCAGGGGCTATTTGGGCAAGAAGCTCCTCAAACTCCCCTACATACAATTGTATACCCGGAATATTTTCAGCCAAACCAATCACAAAATCGATGCATTTTTGGCTTACCGGATATTTATCAAAATGGGAAGGCTCCAAAAGCAATATCCGCTGAAAATCGTCTCTTCTGTGCCATTCAGGATCCAGGTTATAGTAATTGTAGATAAGGGTAGGTTTGTTTTCTAACACCGCTACGTTTTCCCTCTTCGGCCAACAAAAGGCTACTTCAAAAGAAGTAGTTTCCTTCAACACTTCGGGCATTTCCATAATCCCAAAACTTTCATAAGGTACATCCAAAAATGTACCTTGCTGAGAACTATAAAAGAACTGATTGATATTCTCTTGGTTGGCATAATACTTCTTATTGGAAAAGGCTCCTGCCACCCATTGCCAACTCAGCTGGTTACTTGCAATATCTCCATCCAAAAGATGCGCATACATCCATCTAGCAGGGGCCAACCAATGAGAATGCGCCATATTACAGCATATGGAAGCCACATACATGCGCATATGGTTGTGCATATAGCCAGTTTCGTACAAGGCTCTAATGGCCTTATCCACCACATCGATGCCGGTGGAAGCCTCCACAATTGCCTTTGGTACCTGAAAATTTGAAACCGGCTTCTGAATATGCTTAAGTTCGGCATGAATGGCATCCCCTTTGGCCAACCATACCTGTTGCCAGTAATCTCTCCAGGCAAGTTCCTGAATAAGTTTCTCATCTTCCACTGCCAGGCCCTGAATATGTTCAAAAACCTGTCTGGTGCTTATTACACCTCTGGAAATATATGGACTCAAGTGAGTTACCGCACCATCTTCATAATTGCGGGACTGGGCATAGCGTACAGGGTCTATTGCTGTAATTCGCTTTTTTATGGCTTCTATTTGGGTTGGAAAGACTATCTTTTTGAAATTTTATTGTTAGCAATGGTTTTTTGTCTTGAGGATTTAAAACGATTTATGGCTCCATTCCTTTTGTGGAGGTGTTTTTTACTGGTCCCACTGTTTACCCGCTTTCGCCAAAGCCTGAATGAGCTAGGTTTTAACTCCCTGCGCATGCAGACGATTACTTCGGATTCCGAAAGTCCAAATTGAGCATGTATGGCCTCAAAAGGTGTTTTATCTTCCCATGCCATCTCAATGATTCTATCCCTGTCAGTTTCTTTCATCAAAAGGTATAACCGATTCCTCCCTAGGTTGTTTTACAATTACCCGAATACTTTATATCATGCTAGTAATTGATTGATTCAACCCCTTCAAACTGGTCATTCAAAAAAAGAAAACTCACCCTTTACCTAAAGCATATTACTTGTAAAGCAGTAAAAGCGGTTAAGGGAGAAATTCCATCCTCAGCCATTTTATGACTATTGACATTTGCGCAACCAAATCCCTAATGGAGTTTCGAGGTAAGCAAATGACTTTACCTAAATATCGTTTAGCTTAATTGTTTAAAAAACAATTACCTCCGCTATGGTAAAAACCCCCAATTGGAAATAAAAACCTAATAGTCAAGGTTTAACCATCAGAAAAACGGAATTAATTGCCTGAAAAAATAATCCAACACAAGAAACAAAAAAGTAAAAACCATTCCCATTATAGACCAAGTTCCCATTGCCATGAACTGGCCCCTGAGCTTGTCGAAGGGGTCGATGGGATTGATCGGCCAGCGGTCAGCGTGTTTAGTTGTTGTGAGCCATATTATTTAAACTCATTACCACAATTTTTGCATTTGTAAACAGTCTTATAGTAAATTGGAAATACCATAAAAATAAAAGAAACGATGGCAGATAAAATTCCTTTAGTTCCTTTCATTGACTTAAACCCGCTATAAATATCTTCTGATTCACATTTGGGACATTTGATTACTTCTCCTTGGTACTTTGTA
>NZ_CAXBOC010000542.1:0-3542 GCF_963976465.1 uncultured Cyclobacterium sp.
TTTGTTAATTATTCCGCTGGTTATCAAGTAATTAATAAATCAGCAAGAAGCCCTAGCCTACTTGTCTTATCATTATGTTTCGGCCGTTTTTTATTTTACCTGAAGTTCATACCCCTTACCTCGAATATTTTTAATTTGAATATTCGGATCTTGAATTAGCTTTTTTCTGAGTTTGGAGACAAACATGTCCAGGCTTCTGCCCACAAAGACCCCTTCATCTTCCCAAATTTCTTTGAGTAGGTGATCTCTCTCAAGCATCTCGTTTTGGTGGGAAGCAAAAAGCGTCAGCAACTTATTTTCTTTTTGGGAAAGTTGGATTTCTTCATTTTCGATCTTCAAAAGCTGTTTACCGGTATACAGTTCAAACTTTCCAATTTCCACGAATTGACTATTGTCCTTGTTTTTATTCCCATTTGCCTTGGTTGACTTTTTATAGAAAAGAAATAAAAATCCAAAAGTCAAAACCCCAAAGATGATCGGTACTGAAAAGTTGGATGCCCTTATTGCGTTTTGTTCAAACCGGATTTTGATGCTATAGCAATCTTTTGGCTGCACGCGTCCCTGACAGGGAATGAGCGTTTTGTCTTTGTGATTGGACATTTGATAACTGTAAACAATCTGATTGGCCTTGCATTCCATCACATTCACCTGATACTTGTCTTCAGCTTCTTTGTTTATTAAGCCCTCCCCCAAACTCTTATGAATGACTTTAACTAAACTGTCCGGGTCAAATTGGAAAGGGTTTTCAAATACGAGAATGAATTCATTCTCGCTTATTTTCTTGATTGGCAAAACCCTTGAAGTGCTATCACCTGAGGCAAGCAAGATTTGGTGCCCCACATTCCTCAACCTGATTTCCCTGTTTTCTGCAAAATCGTCTGACTTCCATGGCCACAGGAGTACCATCGTAAAAAGCATGGTAATTATTCCGATTCCGGCAGGTTGTATCAGTTTTTTCATTGCTCAAATATAAGGTTTAATACAGGTCAAATTTCAATTTTACCTTGATTTACATTCTTTTTACATTCCATTTACCCTATTGACTTTAGATAGCTTTAGGTTTGGACATGCTTAACAAATAAAAAATGAAAAAACACATAAGATTATTTTCCTGGCTAATGCTATTTGTTTGTATCACTTCATGTAAAGATCAAGTCAAATCTGACTTTTCAAAAGACCAATCCAATTCCCTAACCAATGAGTTTAACACTTCCAAAGCGCCTAATTCAATTGTACGTAATTTGGTGCAGGATGGTGATGGCAACATCTTGATGGCTACCTGGGAAGGAGTGTTTCGATATGATGGAAAATCTTTTACCAATGTAACAAAGGATGTAAGTTCAGCCCGCTTCTTTTCTATTTTGGAAGACAGCAAAGGCAATATGTGGTTTGGAAGTATTGGCTCAGGTGTTTATTATTTTGATGGAAAAGCCTTTCAACATTTCACCACCAAGGAAGGGCTTCCAAATAATGAGATTACCAGTATTTATGAGGACAAGGCCGGTAAAATTTGGTTGGGCACAAATGGGGGAATAAGCCGGTACGATGGAAAAACATTTCAGAATTTTATATTGGCCGAAGATACTATAGTTGAAGATAAGACCGGAAAGACTGTTCCGGATTTTACTCGTCCCCCTAATGAAGTCAATTTCATCGTAGAGGACAAATCGGGCAATTATTGGATTGCTACGAGGGGCAACACCTATCTATATGATGGAAAAGCATTCACTATTATTAAGCATAAAGGCAAGGCGTTTACCAATGTCCGTACTATCATTAAAGATAAAAAAGGAAATATTTGGCTGGGTGGCAAGGATGGCCTGTGGCGCCATACCCCTTCGACTTCCCTCAGCGCAGGTGAGAGTGAATTTACCAATATCAGCAGGAATTTTGTCGGGTATATTCACGAGGATAAAAATGGCAATATCTGGACCAGTTCTGAAACTATCGAAGGATCCTGGGTACTTACACTTTATTATTCCCAGACCTTTTTAAATAAAAAACCTACTGCAACCGAAATAAATACAAAAGATAGAAAGCTGCTTTTTGGGATTTTAGCAGCCAAGGATGGCAGTATTTGGTTCGGTTCGGATGGAGTATATCGATACAATGGAAAAACCATAACCGATTTTAGAAGCAAATAGGCTGCATCCCACCTGTGTTTAATTTACCCCCCTTCTATCCTTTTCAATTGGCTAATGAAGGATAGATGAAATTACCAAAACAGAACAAAGTGGTGATTGGAAATCCGTCTACTCAGCAATTGCGGTAAACCTAGGGCCATCTTTTATACAGTATGTCTTTGATTCCGAAAGGACTTACTGACACACCTATAAAACTATAATAATAAGCGCCCGTTTTAGTGACTGACTTTTTGATTCATAGTGATGAAAATCGCAACTTTTAATCCGGTAGCATGTAGGCGGGTTGGCTATTATGGTTTGGGTAGAGAGTTTGGGAACGGTTTATTGATCAAGTTTAGCTGGGTCATCTTTATTTGGCCACAAAAGCAATACTTCTAACCTTTCTGTATTGTAGCCATAAAAAAGTGTATTTTGAGGACTTAATTGGAACTTTCTTGCTCCTTCTTTTCTTTCAGATTTCTTAAAACGTTGAGGGTGCTGACTTATTTGTTTTAGTGCGTCTTCTAAACGCTTGAAGAATTTCTCTATTTCTTTTTCGGTCCAATTTTCTTCCAGATAGTCAACAATTCCGTCTAACTGGTTCTCGGCTTCTTCTGACCAAACTATTTCTAAAGCCATTTTTCATATCTTTTTCGCACCTCACTATGAGGCTTTACCTTGCCTTCCCTAACTTGTTGCATAGCTTTTTCCAACTTCGCTTCAAGCTCTGATTCTTCCTTTAGCATTTCTTCTATTTTTGATAATTTCTCATCAGAAGATTGCATTACTTTTTGTATGATTTTGTATTTCCTTGTCTCTATGTTCATTGTACTGGTAATTAATAACCTATAGTAAATATAACATTTTTTATCATTTTTAAATTTAATCTCTAATAAACGCATGATATCTTTCTATCGTTTATTTGAGGCATTCGGTTTTGGCCTGATGTTACTTTTCCGCTGGGGTTAAATACTTGTAACTACCAAATCCATGGATGCCCCTCTGGTTAATCAACGTTTTCAAAAGGATGGTGAAGAAACGCTACCATTGCCAGGAAGGTATTCAACAGTAAATTAGGTGAATTTAGCTCAGGGCTTTTCTATACTTTCTCATCATTTTAACTTTTTCCAAAGAAATCCCAACCTGGGTTAGTTAGATTAATCACCCAAAACCCATGGTCCAAAGTACTGACTGCAAAAACCCATTCTTTTAAGGTATTTATAAACCAATGTAGAGGAATACCCCCACAAAACAATTTCTTGAATTTTATTTCCCCTTACAACCTTTTCCCGTACTCTACAGGTTTCCTGTTCTCTTATTTGATAAGCCTCTCCCATAACTAAAAATAGTCTATCCTTGAATGCATTACAAATAAATGCTGCCCGAGTAACTGAATAAAGTGTCGTTGATTTGGATGGG
>NZ_CAXBOC010000543.1:0-3538 GCF_963976465.1 uncultured Cyclobacterium sp.
TGTTGAAAATCAAGGTTATATATTATTATGTCAAATCAAGAAGATTTTAACTGGGAAAAATTTGAAACCAAGGGTTTTGGAGAAGGTTACACTGAGGCTGAGAGAGCTGAGATGGAAAACCTTTATGACAATACCCTTACTGAGATTACAGAAAAAGAAGTGATCACCGGTACTGTAGTAGGTATCAATGATAAGGATGTAATCATCAATATTGGTTTTAAATCTGACGGACTTGTTCCACTGAATGAATTCCGTGACATTGAGGGCTTGAAAATCGGTGATGAAGTAGAATTGTTCATCGAAGAGCAGGAGAATGCATTGGGACAGTTGGTACTTTCCCGTAAGAAAGCCAAGATGGTAAAAGCTTGGCAAACCATCGAAGAAGCATTGGAGCAAGACAATGTGATCGAAGGTTTGGTTAAGAGAAGAACCAAAGGTGGATTGATCGTAGATATTTATGGTGTAGAGGCTTTCTTACCAGGATCTCAAATCGATGTTAAACCTATCAGAGATTTTGATATCTATGTAGGTAAGAAAATGGAAGTGAAAGTGGTTAAAATTAATCACGCCAATGATAACGTAGTTGTTTCTCATAAAGTATTGATCGAGAAAGATCTTGAGAAACAAAAAGCTGAAATCCTTAACAACCTTGAAAAAGGTCAAGTATTGGAAGGAATTATCAAAAACATGACCAATTTCGGTGTATTCATCGATTTGGGTGGTGTAGATGGATTGCTTCACATTACAGATATTTCTTGGGGACGTATCAATCATCCGGAAGAAGTGCTTAACCTTGACGACAAAGTTCAGGTTGTTGTACTTGACTTTGATGATGATAAGAAAAGAATTTCTTTGGGTATGAAGCAATTGACTGCACATCCTTGGGATTCTCTTTCTGCTACGCTTGAAGTTGGATCTAAAGTTAAAGGTAAAATCGTAAACGTTGCTGATTATGGTGCATTCCTAGAGTTGGCTCCTGGCGTTGAAGGTTTGATCCACGTTTCTGAAATGTCTTGGTCTCAGCACCTAAGAAATCCTGCTGACTTTGTGAAAGTTGGTGATGAGATCGAAGCTGTAGTCCTTACTCTTGATAAAGATGAGCGTAAGATGTCTTTGGGTATCAAGCAACTTACCGAAGATCCTTGGACCAAACAAGAAATGTCTACCAAATACGCTATCGGTACCAAACACAAAGGTATTGTTAGAAACCTTACCAACTTCGGTCTGTTCTTAGAACTTGAAGAAGGTATTGATGGATTGGTTCACGTATCTGATTTGTCTTGGACTAAAAAGATTAAGCATCCCTCAGAATTTGTGAAAGTTAGTGATGAATTAGATGTTATCGTATTGGAACTAGACCTTGATAGCAGAAGATTGGCACTAGGACATAAACAATTGGAAGAAAATCCTTGGGATACTTTCGAGAATGTGTTCCCAATCGGGTCTAAGCATAAATGTTCCATCATCTCTAAGAATGATAAAGGCGCAGTTCTAGAGCTACCATATGGTCTTGAAGGATTTGCTACTTCCAAAAATCTTGAGAAAGAAGACGGAAGCCAAGCTGAAGCAGGTGAAAGCCTTGACTTCGCTGTGATTGAGTTTTCTAAAGATGACAAACGAATTGTGCTTTCTCATACAGCTACTTTCAAAGAAGAAGCCTTGCCTAAAGCCAGTGCGAAGAAAGCCAGCAGCCCTAAGAAGAAAGCTGCCGGTAGTACTGACGGTGGAGCAGGAGCAGAGAAATCTACTCTTGGGGATTTGGATGCCTTGTCTGCATTGAAAGAAAAAATGGATCAGGGTAAAAAATAATTAACCCTTATTTAATACAACTAAAGCACTAACTCGAAAGGGTTAGTGCTTTTTTATTTTTTCGAGTTACGGTGTTGAGCCTTTCTCAACCTTAGTTTTCCGGATTATATTTTTATTTGCAACCAAATGCTTTAAAAAGCTATTCAATGCCTTTACCAGGCTATAATCTCTGTCTGCGATAGGTGATACTTTATTATTAATCCACATTGAGGGCCGGAATTAATAGTCCCTGTTTTATTTTTTAGGTAGTTAATAAAGTTTGATTCAGCGTATTGAAACTGAATGACTTTCTCAAATCTTTTACGGTTATCCTTCAAATGGGCAAATATCGCTATCTGCATGGGCTAATTTTGTATTGTTTACTTGGTTTTTTCCTGTGCTATGTTCCTCTATACGAGGGTTTTATAATCCTATATTTTATAAACTTTGACAGCAATGTTTTAGTTAGGTAAAAAAAATGTAAATAACGGATAAAAATATTTGTTAGATCAATCTAACTTATTAATTTTACGGGTATATAAATAGGGATAACATGAATCTAATAAAATACACTGCCTTTTTGATAATTATTACAGTTTCCTTCTGCTATGCTCCGGCAAAAGGACAGGGGAATGGAGTGATCTCAGGGAAAGTGATGGACGAATCAGGTGTACCATTGGAGTTTGCCAATGTGGGAATCAGGAAGATTTCTTTGGGCGGAGTAACAAATGAAGGGGGGGCTTTTACTATTCGCAATGTGCCTCCCGGGAAGCATTTGTTAACCGCTTCTTTGATTGGTTTTGAGACCCAACAGATTAGAATTGAAGTAGTCAATGATCAATCCAGCATCCCTTTTTTATTTACATTAAAGGAAACAGCTTCAGCCTTAGGGGAGGTGGTTGTTTCAGGGACAATGAAAGAAGTTTCAAAACTCGAAAGTCCGGTACCTGTTGAAGTTTACTCTGCCAATTTTTTCCGTGCCAATCCTACCCCGTCTGTTTTTGAATCTCTTCAAAACGTGAATGGTGTTAGGCCTCAGATCAATTGTAATGTCTGCAACACAGGTGATATTCATATCAATGGGCTTGAAGGCCCTTATACCATGGTTTTGATTGATGGGATGCCTATTGTAAGTGGCCTTTCTACAGTATATGGATTAACAGGCATACCGCAGGCCTTGATAGAAAGGGTGGAAGTGGTCAAAGGCCCTGCCTCTACGCTGTATGGGTCTGAGGCTGTGGGTGGTTTGATCAACGTCATAACCAAGAAACCATCTACAGCGCCTTTATTAACTGCTGATATTTTTAGTACTGATTGGGGAGATATTAATACTGACTTTGGGCTAAAATACAATCTTTCTGAAAATACCCAGGGACTTTTTGGTTTGAATTATTTTAATTATCAAAATCCAATGGATAATAATGAAGATGGTTTTACGGATGTAACATTACAGCATAGACTTTCATTCTTCAACAAGTTTAATTTCAATAGAGGATCAGGAAAGAATTTCTCTGTTGCCGGCCGTTATGTGTATGAAGACCGTTGGGGTGGAGAGATGGATTGGTCTTCGGAATACCGTGGAGGAGATGAGATCTATGGTGAAAGCATTTATACCAATCGGTGGGAGATGTTTGGGCTGTATGAATTACCGGTAGAGGAGTTAATAAATTTTCAGTTCAGTGCCAATGGTCATAATCAAAATTCAGTATATGGAGACATGCCTTATATAGCTGATCAATACATTGGTTTT
>NZ_CAXBOC010000544.1:0-3536 GCF_963976465.1 uncultured Cyclobacterium sp.
TTCTGCAACAATACTGACAAAATCTTAACACTACCTTAAACAAAAAAAGCTCTCCATTTAACATTTTTTTTCTTAATATTCTACATATTCCAAAACCCAAGTAACCCATTATTGGAAACAAGGAGTATATTTATAGGGGAGCTCTTTTTCAAAGCAATCCTCACCCCTATGAATACTTAAATGCCACCCAATAATCATTCAATCAATGCACTTAAAAGCTTTAAACAAACTCTCCGGCTCGTTTTCCAATGCGCAAAAAATGCCTGTCTTATTTTTAGGACACGGCAGCCCTCTGAATGCCATAGAAGAAAACACCTTTGTCGCAAACTTTAAAAAAATCGGAGAAGAAATCCCTAAACCAAAGGCTATTTTATGTATTTCTGCCCATTGGGAAACCAAAGGCACCTATGTGACTGCCATGAAGAAACCTAAAACCATTCATGATTTTGGCGGTTTTCCTCAGGCATTATTTGACGTACAATACCCGGCCCCCGGAAGCCCTTCCCTTGCACGGGAAACAAAAGATTTAATCACAAAATCCAAAATAGGACTGGACAAAAACTGGGGGCTAGATCATGGCACATGGAGTGTCGTTAAACACCTTTACCCCAATGCAGAAATACCCACCATTCAAATGAGTTTGGATTATTCCAAGTCGCCAAAATACCATTTCGAATTGGCGCAGGAGTTGTCTCAGTTGCGTCAAAAAGGTGTATTAATCATTGGTAGTGGGAATATGGTTCATAATTTAGGTAAGGTTGCATGGGACAAACTACAGGGAGAGCCATATGCCTTCGATTGGGCCATGGAAGCCAATGAAAAAATGAAAACCTGGATTTTAAATGGAGATTTTCAAAAGTTGATAAATTTTAAAAAACAGGGAACAGCTTTTGATCTGGCCATACCAACTCCAGAACATTATTTGCCTTTGCTCTATACTTTAGCACTCAAACATAATCGAGACAATACAAGCTTGTTTAATGACCAACCCGTGGGGGGCTCCTTGTCTATGACTTCAGTAAAATTCGATTAAGCAGCAGTCAATTCTTATATAGATTGGTTCCATTAGTGAAAGAATATTGACAAGAATCTAATTATTATAAACGCTAAATTTTCATGTACAAGAAACTCCTTATTCTAATTGTTCCATTTGTTATAGGTACAGCTTTAACCGGCTCAAAACCGCAAAGTGATGAGATTCTTTGGGACAAATGGGGTATCCCTCATATTTATGCCAGCACGGACAACAACCTTTATTATATGATGGGCTGGGCACAAATGCACAACCATGGCAATTTGATGCTAAAATTATATGGAGAAGGCCGGGCAAAATCAGGGGAATACTGGGGTGAAAATATTGAACGAGACAAGCTATTGCATCAGTTAGGGGTTTTGGCTGCTTCCAGACGATCTTTTGCCCAATTACCACAAAAGGAAAAAAACGTTTTAATTGCCTTTGCCAACGGGATTAATGCCTATGCCCAAAAAAATCTCAATGAGCTGGAGGAAAAATTCAAAGTTGTTCTCCCGGTAAAACCTGAGGACATCCTTCAACATACCTTCAGGGTATTTTACCTTGAATTTCTCGTCAACCGCAATATTCGAAAAGCCAATAATTGGACCCCTGGATCAAATGGTTGGGCCATCAATGGAAGTAAAACTGCTTCAGGAAACAGCATGCTAATGGCCAATCCACACCTAAACTGGAATGATTTCTGGTTGTTTTTTGAAGCACGTTTAATTTCCGGTACCAATGATTTATATGGAACCACCCTAGTGGGCCTACCAACCATTGGTATAGGCTTCAATAAAAACCTGGGCTGGACCCATACCGTCAACACCTTGGACAATGTGGATCTATATGAACTTACCCTTAAAAATGGGCAGTATCAACTCGATAATAAATTTCACGATTTCACTATTGACAGTCTCCTAATAACTGAAAAAACAGAGACAGGAAGTAGGGAAATTGTAGTGGTAAGAAAGCAGTCTGAGTTTGGTATGGTGGTGAAGGAAGGCGAAAACAAAGCGATTGCCATGAAGTGGCCAAATAGTGACGGAAAACTCAATATCATTGGGCAGTGGCTTGCTATGGGAGAGGCTCAAACTCTCGGGCAATTTCAAGAAGCACTAAAAATGAATGGCCTCCCACTGTTTAATGTGATTTATAGCGACAAGGAAAACAATATCCTTTATCATTTTGGTGGAAATGCCCCTAAGAAAAATGGAGATTGGGGAAAATGGCAAAACATCGTTTCCAGTACTTCCAGCGATGACTTGTGGCAGGGCTACTATTCCTCAAAAGAAGTTCCTTCCTACCTTAACCCAAAAAGTGGCTGGATTCAAAATGCCAATGACCCTCCCTATACCAGCACCATTCCTGCCGCCATTAGCCCTAAGGATTACCCTTCTCATATGGCTCCAAACGCCATGGGATTCAGACCCCAGCGTTCAGCTTTATTGATTAAAGATGCTGAAAACCTCAGTTTAGACGAGTTTATAGCGTTGAAACACGATACAAAATCAGAATATTTTCTAAGGCTAAAAGAAGATTTAAGCAAAATCGATCCCAGTGAGCTGGATAGCTTGACGAAGAAAGCTTTAGAAATATTGCTCAGTTGGGATGGTGCTTTCGAGGCAAGTAGTACCGGACCGGTATTGTTTAGCATGTTCGCAAAGGAACTTGGAAGCAAAGGCGTTTTCGCTGAAGAATGGGATTTTAATGATCCCCTCAACACTCCCGCAAAACTTAAAAATCTACCTTATGTTATTTCTTCACTTAAAATAGCTGCAGCAAAGCATCAGGACGTTTACGGATTCTTGGCCGTAAGTTATGGAGAGGTTTACCGTCTGGAAGTGGGGAAACATAGCTTTGGTGCAAACGGTGGTGCCGGAAGTTTAGGGATTTTTAGAACCATGAATTTTTCCCCGAAGGGAAATGGACAATTCTTTGCCGCCCATGGTGAGACCTACGTTTGCGCAACTGAATTTGGTGATGAGATTACCGCCAAGGCCCTTATGTCCTATGGCAATGCTACTCAACCCGGCAACCCACATGTAGGTGACCAATTAGAGCTGTTTTCCAAAAAGAAGCTTAGAAAGGTGTGGCTCAAAAGGGAAGACCAATTAAAGAATTTAGAAAAGCATGAAAAATTTAGCAGTATGCAGTAATAAGCCATTGGGGGTATTGTTGCAAAATGCGCCGATACCCCCATTTCTTTTTCCTAGGCTGGAATTCAAAAAACGGTCAATTAATCCAATTGATTATTGCTGATTTTCGCCAATCGGTTTATTTTAACCTGCAAGAGCACAGCCATGGCTACAATGGCCACTATAATTATACCTACCAACACCCTTATTTCAGGGCCAATTGAAACTAAGTCCCCTCCATAAAAGGCCACTTTTCTAAAGCCACTCAAATATTGAGTTACGGGAATAAAATGGGCTACATTGGTAATTAACTCTGGAATCGCTGAGGTAGGCCAGGTAAATCCACTCAAGATAAATGCCGGTGTAGAAATCACCATTAACAACTC
>NZ_CAXBOC010000545.1:0-3520 GCF_963976465.1 uncultured Cyclobacterium sp.
TTCCTGACTGTATTTCGAAACTGTAAGAAGTGTCATCTATCTGAGTTGCCCATCTCCTATTAAAAAATTTTTGATGGCTCCACAAAAAATTTACCTTTCCTACATGATCTCCGTTTTCACAATCTTCCGGAAGTATATAGTATTGGTTATAAACAGGAGCATTGGATTTAACTTCTGCAACTGTTCTGATGTCTTCTGTATGCGTTATCGGATGCCTAAATGAGGAATAATCTGTCATAAAACCAATTGCTTACCTTATCGTCTCCATTGAAATTAAAAAACACTCACACACTTGGGTGAACTGCGTTGGGTAAATAAAAATAACCGCTTCGGGAATAGTTTCAAAGATACTAAATATTTATAATTGTAGATACCTTCCTGATGCTTAAGGTTAAATGAAAAATATTGAAGACCTAATTCAAGCTTGAGCAAAAATCAATAATATACTTAGATTATTCTTTGCCCAACAATTGCCACCAATCCGGTTGAGAAATGACAATATTATCCAGCACTATGGGCTCCCCAATTCTTGGAGTAATGACATTTAAATTCAGCTCTTTTGCTTTTTGAGAAACCCGTTCCACCGGATCTGTCCAACTGTGGTGAGACAATTTGAAAGCACCCCAGTGAATAGGCATGATGGTTTTGGCTTTTACATCTTGACCTGCCATTGCTGTTTGCTCAGGAAACATGTGGACAGTCGGCCACAGCTCATTGTATTGTCCACATTCCATCAAGGCCAGGTCAAAAGGCCCATATTCTTCTCCGATTTCTTTGAAATGATCTGCGTATCCACTGTCCCCACTAAAGAATAAATTGGCTGTAGGGGATTGGATGATCCAGGAAGACCATAAGGTATGGGCCCTATCCGAAATTCCTCTTCCTGAAAAATGCTGGGCAGGCGTACAGCGTATAGTCAACCCCTCAAAGTTTTCTTCTTGCCACCAATCCATCTCTACAATGTCTTTCTTATCAATACCCCAGGCTAGCAAATGAGCCCCTACACCTAAAGGAGTGAAAAATGTATTGACCTTTTCTTTTAACTTTTGAATGGAACCATAGTCCAAATGGTCATAATGATCATGGGTAATAAGCACTGCATCTATTGCAGGCAACTTCTCTATTTCAATAGGAAGTTCCTTACTAAACCTTTTGTTTCCTAAAAGAGGATGGGGAGCAGGAACTTCCCCAAACATCGGATCTATCAGTATTGTCTTGCCATCTAGTTGTAATAAAAAGGTAGAATGGCCAAACCAAACCAAGCGGGTTTCGGACCCAAACTGAACGATATCCAGGGAATCAATTTTTACGGTTGCTATATTCTCTTCCGGAACCGAGTTTGGAATGGTCTTCATCATTCCGGTGATGGCTTTGAACATATCACCGGCACTCATTTCCATTTCTACATTTCCATTGTTTACAAATTTCCCATCCTTAAAATGTTTGGATTGGGTATACCTGCTGTAAGCCTCTTCACTAGGCTTTCCACCAAACTCCGGACTAAAATGCATAAACAATATACCCGCTATAATTAGAAGGCCGATTACTGAAATAAGTAGGGTAATCATTCTGTATATTAATTTTTTAAGTATTCTCATTTAGACTGCTAACTATTGCGTCGAAAGCCATGGGTTATTATAAAAAGAAAAGGTTTTCTCGCAAGAGTCCGAAAAAACCGAGGTGAAAATAAAGTTTAGCTTAATCCAATAGCTTTTTACGGTTAGAATTGTATAGGTTAAATTTAAACGCTAAAGATGCAATAGAACTTCTATTACCTGCTGAAATCCCTACAAAATCTGCCACTTTGTAGCTGTTTTCAATTGCACCAAAGAAGTGGGATCCTAAAATTTCCAACCAGCCTGATTTTCATACGATTCCAACATTTCCCTTAAATACGGAAATCTTATTGAATTATCCGGGTTAAGTTACGATTAAAAACCATTCAGGTTTAAATTTTTTATCAGGTAGGCATTAATGAACAATGGAAGTCTCTCTAATCCAAAACCTAAAAAAGCTCCTATTTTAAGGAATTCGAACTTAAAACAGCAAAACTGCTTTGAATTACCTTTTTGTATATTCTAACCTTCCAAGATCTCGTTTTAAAAATCAAGAGGATTTAATTACCTTCGTTTTTTCATTAAAAAAGAATCAACATGGAGATATCAGGAAAAATCATACAAGCCCTAGAAGAACAATCCGGAAATGGTAGAAACGGAACATGGAGAAAAAGGGACTATATTTTGGAAACCGGAGGACAGTATCCAAAGAAAGTTTGTCTAACTGTCTGGGGGGATAAAATAGATCAGTTTAACATTCAGCAAGGACAAGAATTGACGGCAAGTATTGAGGTAGAAAGCAGGGAATTTAATGGACGCTGGTATACCGACGTAAAAATCTGGCGAGTAAATAATGCAAGCACCCCAAATGCTGCTCCGGCCCCAAAGAATGAAATGCCTGATGTCACCACTTTCAATGATGAGAGTGAAGGAGATGTATT
Source organism: uncultured Cyclobacterium sp. (assembly GCF_963976465.1). Lineage (NCBI taxonomy): Bacteria > Pseudomonadati > Bacteroidota > Cytophagia > Cytophagales > Cyclobacteriaceae > Cyclobacterium > uncultured Cyclobacterium sp. Next base: position 2,498 of record NZ_CAXBOC010000545.1, read on the forward strand.
GCCATTCTAATAACAATCAAACCTGAATATATATTTAGCACATTGCTACCCGGTTCAATGTTATTTTGTAGCTATTTGCCGGAGATAAAAAAAGTCGGATTCTAATTTTTGAATCCGACTTTTTTGTTTTCATAAGCCTATTGCTTTGAATCTAGTGCGGCTTTCCAGCCTATCTCCTCCACTCGTTCCGCCGAAGCCAATACTTTTTCTGAAAGAGATTGTTTAAATTCCTCGAGATTTTTTGATACTTCCTCATCATAAGCACCAATGATAGAAGTGGCTAAAATACCCGCATTTTTCCCTCCATTTAATGCCACTGTAGCCACGGGAATTCCGGAAGGCATTTGAAGGATCGAAAGAATACTGTCCCATCCATCAATTGAATTGGAGGATTTTACTGGCACACCAATAACGGGTAAGCTGGTAAGGGAGGCCACCATTCCCGGAAGATGTGCTGCACCTCCGGCCCCGGCAATGATTACTTTTATACCCCTTTTTTTAGCTTCTTGGGCATAGTTTATCATTCGAACGGGAGTTCGATGGGCAGATACTATGGTCAATTCATAGCCTACTTCCATTTCTTCTAAAAATTTGGCGGCTTCAGACATTATTGGCAGGTCGGATTGACTGCCCATGATGATACCCACTTTTATCTCAGTCATGCTTTAATCTTTATAAGTTCTTTTATTCTATCTGCTTTTTCTTTCAAAAAGCCGGCATCTTCCGCAAGAAGGGTAACATGACCCATTTTCCTGAATGGCTTTGTGATTTTCTTCCCGTATAAATGTAGGTAGACTCCCTGTTCTTTAATGGCTTCATCCATTCCTTCCACAATGGCATCTCCTGTATAGCCATCTTCTCCCAGCAAGTTTACCATGGCAGCAGGACATCTCAAACCAGTCTCGCCCAATGGCATGTCCATGACAGACCTAAGATGCTGTTCAAATTGTGAAGTAAAATTGGCTTCAATGGTATGATGCCCACTATTGTGCGGGCGAGGGGCAATTTCATTAACCAGCAATT
>NZ_CAXBOC010000546.1:0-3510 GCF_963976465.1 uncultured Cyclobacterium sp.
CTTACAATAAGAGCTACCAAAACAGCAATTCAGCTAACCAAATTCTCCCTTTAAAAATATGTAATTATAGAATTGGTATCCATCAATATTAATTTTAAACTATTCCCATGAAAGCAGTACAGCTATTTTTGCAGTCTGTCCTTGTACTTTCCAGGCCGGGATTCGAAGCTCAAGCCGTTTTAGATTGTCTTTTTTGAGATCCAAGTAAAAGGGAGGAGGGCTCAGTGAAATTACGGATAGACTGTACTCCGGATGGGAAAGATTTTGAACTTTTAATCGCTTGCCATCTTGAGTCAAGATCGCCCCTCCATCAACAATTTCCACATCGGCCTGCGTAATAAACTGCCATGTTAGCCTATCCGTATTTTCTGACAATACAATATCATCTTCAATCAACAGAGACCTGGGACCACTTTTTTTAAACCTTCGTGTCACACTTTTCAGTTGACCTTCAAAAACCGGAGACATATCAAGGATGGATTCCGGAAAAGCTCCGTCTTTGAAATCCACAATACTTGCTTTTCCATCCACTATATGAAGTTGGTCATTTACAGTAAGGGTGCTGTGTCCAAAATTATTTTTATTGATTAGTTTCCATCGCTCACAATCCTGACACCTCTCCCAAAGGTTAAAACCTATTCTTTCTATAACTCCATAATGCTTGTTTTTCCCCAAGTCCATGCTCCAACGTACCCCATCCAATTCAAAAACAAATGAACCGGCATCCATATTTCCGTGGCTAATATTGCCACGACCTCCTTTACCTCCAAAATAAAATTTATTGGGATCATCTTCTCCTCCGGTAAAAAACACTACAGGATTTGGTCCATTGCCTGCCCATGCAGCAGGCACGGTCGTCTAACTTTTCTCTTCGTACTGGGCTATCCATACCAAGGCAGGCGCTAACAAGCGGGAGAAATTTTTCTCTTTATCATAGGGCTTCAAAAATTTTTCCTTTTCAAAAAAGGTTTTATTCCCTGTTTTAGAAGCAAACCATGCCAGGGTGGCATCACCATTACTCCCACTACTTTCTCCACAGTCTCCAAAATTATAAAACAAACCTATGGGACTATCCGACAGCACCCTAAATAGGGCACTCTCTTTAAATCCGGGATATTCCAATATTCCAAAATCACTTCCAAAGGCACTCTCAAACATGGCTGCGGTGACTACAGTAAAGGAGGTACCATACCGCCAATAGGTAGCTCCTTCAGGGTACACTCCATCCGGACCATATTGGTTCAAAGCATTCTGCATGCCATCAATGGCTCTGTAAATGGTCTTGGAGGCCAACTCAGGCTCGTCCTCAGCTATTACTTTTGCAGCTGCAACCAATCCACCATTGCACACCTGATTCCAATTGTTGTTTCCATAGGCCCATTTAGGCGCTTTGCCATTTTCCGGCCAGCTAGGTTTTATACCTTTTTCATTCAAGGCATTTTTTGCCAATTTCACTGTAGAAGCCGGCAAATACTCCCCTACCCAATCAACAGCTAAGGCAATGCCAAGGGACATCTCTCCTACATCAAGAAAATGTTTGGGGTTCCAGGTAGGGAAATTGCAAGCTGCGATAAGCTCTTCATTGATCCTGTTTAAGACCTTAGCCTCTTTCTCTATCCGATAAACCATTGCCAGCATGCCTATTCTATTTAAAAGGTCTCTGGAAATATCAAGCTGGTTGTTCTGTGACCGCTCCTCTAGAGGAATATCCAGATTAATTATCGGTTTCTCAAAAACAGCTGCTGCACCATTTTTCAAACTTTTATAAACATTCTGTACTACAGGGTCGGATTTAAGTTTTTGCTTTAAATTTTCCTCTATCTCCTTGTTTAGTACTAACCTTGGCGAGGCCTTTCTTAAATTATTTCTGAGATAAGTCTTGGAGATAGGGTTATCCAATTTAGAAGGTAACTGCTGGGCATTTATACTTAAGCCCGCAAGCATTAGAAGCAAAGCCCATGCTATGCAGCAATGTTTTTTGTAATCATACATTTTCAAAAAAAGATAGGTTATTGGGTTTATTGTCAGCATTTCATTGGGCAAAGAAATCGTTGAAAAACAGTAGCTGGTATTTGATGGAGTTGGCCCAATAATCCCAACTGTGCCCTCCCGGGCGTTCGGTATAGTCATGGGGGATATTCCTTTCCAACAATTTCTTATGCAATCGCTTATTGGCATCCAAAAAGAAATCATCTACTCCACAGTCGAAAATAAGCTTTAGCTCGTCTCCCTTTAGAAGGTGGACCAGATTGATCACTGTATTATTCTCCCAGTTTTCCTTATTCGTTGCATAATCTCCTAATCGCTTGCTTAAATCCCAGTTTTTTGGAAAGGGACGTATGTCCACACCTCCACTCATACTTCCGGCTGCTCCCCAAGTATCTTGGTGTCTAAAAGCAAGGTAAAAGGCACCATGACCACCCATGCTGAGGCCGGTAATGGCTCTGCCTGATTTTTCTGCAATGGTATTGTAGGTTTTGTCTATGCTAGTTATTAATTCCTCAGAAAGGTAGGTTTCATACCTCATGTTTTTATCAATGGGACTGTCAAAATACCAACTGGTAACCTCACCATCAGGACAGACAATGATCATATCGTACTGGTCCGCATATTCTTGTATGGCCGGCACTTTGGACAGCCAGTTCGTATGATCTCCACCTGCGCCATGAAGCAAATACAAGACAGGAAAACTTTCCTTTTGGCTAGAATAATTGTCCGGAACAATGACAATGTTAGCAATTGATTTATTCATGGATGCACTGTTTACCATCACAGTATCTATCTGTGAGGCTTTAACGATTATACTTTGGAAGCAGAATAAAAGTAGGATTAATTTTAATTTCATGGTTTTCATTTAAAAGCTATCAATAGGGTAATTCCTTTTGGTTTACCATCTAAAACTACTTTTAAAAGTAACAATAAAAAAACAAAGGATCTGTCGCTCAAAATAAATCTAGGCCATTCAACCTAAGGGTAGCTAAAAACTTGAAGTAAGGTTTTCAAAAATTGAAGAGCAATGCTTAACAAAGATCAGATCGGCTATTCATAGCTTAGCTTTGATCAAGTTTTGGACCTTTTATTTGAGCACCATAAAGCAAGCGTTGCCCAAAAGACTCAATTGACCCAACAACCTGAATTCGCCCCATAATCTTGAGAAAATCGTCATTCCGAGACCTAACATTTTCGAAATGCAGAAATTGAAATGACGATGGGTGTTTTCAAATTACTGAACATCAATTTCTTAAATAAAAAAGTCATCGGTAGACTTTACCGAAGCTTTTCGTAGAGGAATTCGAAGGAATCTCAATAAATATTGAACTGCCCCACCCTTCCCCAACAGAGACCCACAAATAGGCAGTGACGGGATAGTAATTTTTAACGGAATTGTTAATGTTGGGGCGCGGTGGTCATGCCAAAACTACGAGGCGGCGTTGGGCCTTATTTTAGAAGATTTCTTTTGGCTAGATTTTTCTTTGGTTCGTTTCTTTTCATCAATGGAAAAGAAATGAA
>NZ_CAXBOC010000547.1:0-3509 GCF_963976465.1 uncultured Cyclobacterium sp.
AATTTCATGAACAGGGTCTGACACAGGTGTTATTTCCAATAGGTAATCGATTAAGGCATTTAATTTCTTTTCTTCAAATCCTTGAAATGCGGGCATCAAACCATTACCATGGGTTATGATTTTGGTTAATGATGCACGATCATGCCTTTCTTTTAACCCCTTGAGAGAAGGAAAAGCCTCACCCAAGCCCTCTTGATCTGCCCCATGACAATTGGAGCAATTGGACAGATAGGTATTTTTTCCGGGAAAATTGGACTGCTTTCCACCTTGACCATCCTTTTCTGCAATGTTTCGAACTTGCAGGATCATAGGGATTTCATTGGCATTGACATAGAGCATATGGTTGTTTGGGTCATAAGAAGCTCCGCCCCAAATCATACCTCCCCTTGTAGCCGGGAAGGTGAGCGTCCCTTCTAAACTCGGAGGTGTATACAAACCTTCATTCCTGTACTTTTTATACGCCTCTTTTACATAGGCATTGGCTTCTTTGGAAATATTGGTGAGCATCGTACTATCCAAACCTTGTCTGGTAACAGTGATCCCCTGATTAAACTTTTGGGTGGGATGGGCAACTTCACCCGGCACATAGGAAGGTGGAACATTTCTTTCTTTCATCTCCATTAAAGGTTTTCCGGTCAACCTGTCAAGAAGGATCAATTCTCCCATTTTAGTAGGTTGTACCAGGGCTTTCACCACACCATTTGTCGAAGGTATATCTACTAATGTAGCGGCACATGGCAGATCATAATCCCAAATATCATGGGTGACCGCCTGATAATGCCATTTTCTTTCTCCTGTTTTTGCGTCCAAGGCAAGAATAGAATTCCCAAATAGGTTTTCCCCAAGTCTATTCCCTCCATAAAAATCATATGCAGGAGAACCTGTGGATACATAAACCCATCCTTGCTCTTCATCCAAACTTAAGCCGCCCCAATTATTGGCCCCACCATAATTTTCTTCCTCTTGCCAGTTCCATGTATCATGGCCCAATTCACCTTCCTTAGGTATGGTATGAAATATCCATTCAAAAGCACCTGTTTTGGCATTATAAGCCCTAATATGTCCCGGTGAAGCATCGTAACCTTCTCCCGTAGCCGAACCAATAATAATCAGGTCTTCAAAAACAACCCCCGGAGTACTCAAAGAGATGGATAAAGCTTCGGGGTCGACCCCCAGATTTTTACGCAAATCAAGTTTCCCCTCTTCGGCAAATTCCGTTAGCAATTCGCCCGATTGGGCATCTATAGCAAAAAGGTAGTAACCGACTGCCATAAAAATGCGAATCTTATCCCCTTCTCTGTAATGGAAAAAACCCCTATTCACTCCCCCTGATTGACCATATTCTTCCGGATCGAAGCGCCAAAGCTCGGTTCCTTTTTCAGCATCCAATGCAATCAAATCAAGCTGAGGAGAGCTAACATACATCACATTTCCAAGAATCATAGGATTGCATTCCATGGGTGTTCTTTCTTTAGAGTCTCCCGTGTGATAAGTCCATGCAGGCTGAAGTAGGTGAACATTTTCCTTATTTATTTGATCCAGACCTGAAAACTGTGCAGCTGTCTTCGTTGAACGGTAATGTCCCCAGGTTTGGTAATCTTTGGCTTCAGAAGCATCGTTCCTCTGCGAACATGCAAAGCTCACCAAAAGGCAAACTAAAGCGATAACACTATCAATGGTCCTTATCATCTCCTTTAATTTTCCCCTCAAATGGCCACTCAGCATCCTCCGTCCTAGAACTTTGCATTAAGCCTTTTATTTGTGCTACTACTTCAGGGTATTCGCTTGCCAGGTCATTCGTTTCCCCCGGGTCTTGCTCTAGATCATATAGCTGAATCGTTTCATTTCCTTTAAATACGTTTAATTTGATCCCTTTCCATTTGCCTTTTCTTATGGCCTGTTTTCCTCCTTTTTCATGGAACTCCCAATAAAGGTGAGCATGCGCCGGCTGTTCTCCCTCACCCAAGAGGGTCGGAAGAAAGGATATACCATCAACTGGCCCTTCTAATTCCTCCCCTACCAGAGCAGAAAAAGTGGGTAAAATATCCCAAAATGCGCTGATATGATCTGTCTGACTTCCTTTTTTAACTTTGGTCGGCCAGCTCAAAATCATCGGAACATGAATTCCTCCTTCCAACAAGTCTCTTTTATATCCCTGAAAAGGTCCGTTGCTGTTAAAAAAATCAGGGTCTGCCCCTCCCTCTAGGTGTGGACCGTTGTCTGAAGTAAAAATGATGACCGTATTGTCCAAAATTTCCAATTCCTCCAACTTGGCCACAATTTGTCCAACATGATCATCAAGGAGTGTGACCATAGCGGCAAAGGCAGCGTGTGGATAAGCTTGAGAACCGTAGCCTCCAACCTTATATCGAGGGTGCTCAGGATCATCCACCCCTTTATATGGAGTTTCAGGGCCCAATTTACTTTCGTACTGATAAGGTGGTTCGGGATTGGTTTTGGTTAGAAATTTTTCCATATACTCCTCCGGAGCAAAAAGTTCTGCATGAGGAATAATTGATGGAACATACATAAAAAAATGGGTGTCCTTATTTGCCTCAATAAATTCCAATCGCTTTTCTTGAATAAGGTTGGGAGCATATTCCCCTTGCGCTGTTCCTTGATTTCCTTCCAGACTGATAATTTTATCATTGTCCCATAATTCTCTGGGGTAATAATTATGGGCGATGGTCTGGCTGTTGAATCCAAAGAAAACATCAAACCCCTGGTTGAGAGGAGCACCGGAAGATCCCGGATAGCCTAATCCCCATTTACCAAATGCTCCGGTGGTATACCCTGCTTTTTTCAATACTCCTGCCAAGGTCTGTGTGCCCTCAGCTAATGGAAATTGTCCACCATTCAACCCCCTATTCCCTCTTACTTGTGTATGCCCTGTATGCTTTCCGGTCATCAAAGCAGACCTTGATGGGGCACAAACGGTTGCACCCGAATAATGCTGTGTAAAAACCATCCCATTCGCAGCCAATTTGTCAATATTTGGAGTACTGAACTTGGTCTGGCCTAGAAAACTTAAATCTCCATATCCCAGGTCATCAGCGAGAATATAAATGATGTTGGGCTTTTCAGTAGGTTTTTCTTTGTCTGTATTATTGCTACAGGAAGACATTCCAATCACGAATACTGCTGAAATGGCAGCCAAAATAGGGAGCCTATACGTTTTTAATTTCATCTCGGTTGTTAGGTTAATTGTTTTCCTTGTTATATAAACCTGTGTCACCTTTATCCAGCTGAACGAGCAATTGCTTCACCAATTCGGGATGTTCATTGGCTATATTTTTGGTTTCCATAGGATCATTGATGTGATCATATAATTCAATCTTAGGTGTTTCCTCCCTAAAATACTTCATTATTCTGTACTTGTCTGTTCGCATTGAAATACCATTCCTGAAATAACTAAAAGCCATGGCTTCCCTATCCTGATCTTTACCATTTTCCAGCAAAGGGACCAAGCTTTGACCATCCAAAGGAAAATTGGTCGGAATATTTGTCAA